>JAOZNO010000128.1:4932-8420 GCA_029933755.1 Bacteroidales bacterium
CATTTTTATTCGTTTTAAGTTTAAACAACCCCTTTAATAAAAATCTTTTTCAACAGTACTATTTAATTCTAAGACTTTTTCTTATTTCCTTCATAAATATGAACTCCGAATGGGTTCTTTATGTATTCTCTTAGCTGGTGACTTTCATTTTCATAACTATCAAGCATCATTTTCATAATATCCTCAACAGAAAGCATTCCAACAATTTGTTCGTTTTCAATAACAGGTAAGTGACGTACTTTCCGATATAACATTACATTCATTAAATCATGAGCAGTACTGTCAATTTTTCCAATAAGAATATCTTCAACACCTGTCATTAAGTTATCTACTGTTTGATTTTTAAGTTCAACACCACTATTATAACACTTATACAAAACATCACGTTCAGAAAGAATTCCTGCCACACTTCCCTTCTTATCTAAAACTATAACCGCTCCAACTTTATTCTTATCCATAATACCCACTGCATCAATGGCTGAACTGTCTATTTTAACGGTAAAAACAGTTTGTCCTCTTTGATTTAATATATCTGTGATTTTCATATACTTAATTTTAATTAAATTTTAAAAAATTAATAGTGATTGGAATAATATTTCATAAACTGTGCTCTTTCGTACATCATTGGCTTTTTTATGTTTTTATAACTTAATTTTCCAATTATCTCATTTAAGCTATTATATTTTTTTGAAATCATCCAATTTTCTAAATCATTTAACATTTCAGAAATATAACTTATTTCTTTTTTGTAGAGCACCGATGCTATTTGAACTGTATTTGCACCTGCCAACAGGTTTTTTATCAATGCCTTCCCATCGTGTACGCCTGTTGAAGCAGATAAGTTACAAGCCACTTTATCAGCTAAAATACTAATCCACCTCAATGTGTTTCCGTTCTCATCAGGAGTACTATAAATATTAGATGAAATTACTTTCTCTGTGTCTAAATCAATATCAGGTGTAAAAAATCTATTAAATAGTACAATACTTGAAATTCCGGTATTTGAAAGTTTAATCATTGTATCTGCCATTCCCGAAAAATAACTGCCTAGTTTTAAAGCAATAGGTATATTTACCTGCTGTTTTATATGATTTACTACATCAAAATAAACCTGTTCTATTTCTGATCCATTTAGTTTTGGATCTGATGGAAGAATGAACATGTTTAACTCAATACCATCAGCGCCTGCAGCTTCTATCTTTTTTGCATATTCAACCCATTCATTATCTGAAATACAGCTAATGCTTGCAATAATAGGTATATCTACCTCTTTTTTTGCATCTTGAATTAGTTGAATATAATTATTTAAGTTGTGCTCTCTTGTATAAAACGAAACATAATTTTCTGCATCCTGATAGGTTCCGTACATATTATTTACACCTAAAGAATCAATTTCTCGTAAAATTTGCTCCTCAAAAATAGATTTTAAAACAATTGCAGAAATTCCATTATCATAGAGTATTTTTATCTTCTCAAGGGAATCGGTCATTCCAGAGCTAGAAGCAATTAAGGGGTTTTTTAATTTTAACCCCATATAATTAGTACTTAAATCTATACTCATTTTTCAGTGTTTAAGAAGTTGTCAATTCCTATAGCAGATTTGTGTCCATTGGCAATACCGTGAATTACATCAGGTCCCTGAACCATATCGCCACCAACAAATAACCAGTCTACTGATGATTGGTAATATTCATTTACATTTAATCTTCCTCTTGGTCCAAACTCTAATTTGTCTTTCAGTTCATCTGAGATATACGACATATCCATTCCCTGGCCGATAGACTCAACGACCATATCAGCTTCAAAGAATCTTTTATTATCCTCATCAAACTTAGGACTAAAACGACCTTCTCCATCAAATATCGACAGACATTTAACTACATGGAGGCCTTTAATTTTACCATCTACTATTTCAATAGATTTTGGTCCCCAACCCGGATTAATTACTGCATCTTCTTCTCTTGCTTCTACAACCTCTTCACGGTCAGCTGGCATATTCTCTTCACTTTCCAGAGAAGTGGCAATTACCTGAACCTTACCATATTTTATTTTCTGTAAACGTGCTATTGAACGAGTTATATCCATGGCAACATTACCACCACCAATTACCACAACTTTTTCAGGAACCATAATTTCCTTACCTTCCGTAATTTCACGTAATAAGTCAATTGACTGAAATACATGCTTGTGGTCAGCACCCGGAATTCCTGTAGAACGACCTAAGTGTAAGCCTGTTCCAATATAAACAGCATCGTAATTTTCTTCCAGCTCCTTAAATTTATCAGCACCTACATTGGTATTATATTTAATTTCAACACCTAATGATTCTATATACTTAATATCCTTGTCAATTGAATCGTAAGGTAAACGATACGAAGGAATACCGTAACGCATCATACCGCCCGCTTTTTCAAGTTTTTCAAAAATGGTACAATTGTGCCCCATCAAACTTAAATAATAAGCTGCTGATAAACTTGCAGGCCCTGCTCCTACTAAAGCAATCTTTTTATCACCTTTATAGATGTTTTTTGTGTCTAAAATTTCATGATAATTTTCAGAAGGAATCTGATCTGCAATATATCGTTTCAACCAACGAATTGATAATGGTTCGCCTTCATGTCCAACAGAACAAACATCCTCGCATTTATGTGTACAAATACGACCGCAAATTTCGGGTAGTGGATTGGTTATATATAAGGTACGTAAACCCTCTTCCATATCATCATTCCGAATTGCTTTAATGTATTCTGGAATACCCATGTGTGCCGGACAAGTAGCCACACAAATTCCACATTCCACACAACGGTCTGCTTCAAGTATCGCTTGTTCTTTTGAATATCCTTTTACAAACTCAATAAATGAATCTCCACGCTCTTCAGCATGCAATTCACCCATTTCAACACGTTCCTGTCCATAAAAATGGTAATTGGGAACAGGTTTGTGCCAACCTTCTTCTTTATCATCCCAATGTTTTTTATCAACCCCCGGAATATATTTTAATTCTTCAGGATCTGTAGTAACCCAAGTGTGTTCATTAGTTAAGTTAAGCGATTGAGTAGTACAAACATCAACACATAAGGCACACCAGCAACAACGTCCATAATCTACTAAAGGACGCAAGCCACTATCTCCATCTTTTGTTTCAATACCATCAACCGGAACCATAACAATTGCTTCGTTTTCGCAAATAGCTTCGCAACTTCCACAACCAATACAGGTATCAATATCGTTTTTATGAAATCCTCGATAACGCTGAGCACCTTCACGCATAGGATTCTTAAGCGTTACTGGTTCTTTTACCACGTTACCCCAGGCTTTAAATGGTAATAATATATCTTTTAAACTCATGTTATATTTTGTTTATCTGTTTATCTGTTTATCTGTTTATTTGTTTATCCGATTCCTTTTCAAATCACCGAATAACCAAATCTTCAAATCACCAATTCTTATATGTTTATCTGCTTATTTGTTTATTTGTTTATCCGATT
>JAOZNO010000129.1 GCA_029933755.1 Bacteroidales bacterium
GCCCGATTTTGCCATAACTTCATAAATACCTCTTGAACAAGTTCTTCTGACAACTCCATGTTATTTAAAAACTTGTAGGCGAAACCACATAAACGGGTATAATATTTTCGGAATAATAGTTCAAAAGCTTGTTCGTCACCAAGTTTTATCCTGTAAGAAAGTTCATCCATAGTTTGCTAACCCGTAAAATACAAAGATACTTTTTTTTAAGGTTCAGAAAAATAATAGGTATTATTAATATTTGAGTAAAAATATAAGTTTGATAAGAATTGTAAATAAATGAGTCATTGGATAATTTATGGATTGTAAAATTCACTGAATTGAACGATTAATATATTCCTGGTAATTTTTAACAATAGGTTGATATTCACCCTTAAATAAATGTGAGGAGATAAGGAAGTCTGCTGTTGATCGATTCATTGCTGTTGGAACATTATATAGAACACAAATTCGTAACAATGCCTTAACATCTACATCATGTGGTTGAGAACTCATTGGATCCCAGAAAAATATTAAGATATCAATTTTACCATCCGCAATTAATGCACCTAATTGCTGGTCACCACCCAATGGACCAGATTTTAATTTTTTAATACTTAGTTCATGACTTTCAATAATTTTATCATTAATTAGCACTTCTTCAACTAATTTGCCAGTTGTTCCAGTACAAACCAATTTGTGTTTTAATAAAATATCACGGTTGTATTTCACCCATTCTATTAAATCAGGTTTTCTATTATCGTGAGCCACTAAGGCAATTTTTTTTCTTTTTTTCATCTATTTGCTTTAAGTTTAAGGGAACAAAAGTAACTGTTATAATAGTGTGCAGTTAAGTAACAACTTTAAGAAAATGTTAAATGCTCCCTTTTTTTTGATTAACGGTTTTGTCTAGCATAAAACCCATATCGAGCATATGATTCTTCCAAAGAAATTAATTCAATGGAAAAATCAAGCTTTATATTATTTGTTATTTTATTTTACCATTTTCCAGTTCATTTACTAATCGGTCTGTTTTGTAAACTAGTTTTAATGCCTCCATTAACCCCCAAGAATCAGTTGCTACTGCACGGTTATTTTCAGCTAAGAAAATGAATGTACCGGCCAAACTTTCAAGGTTGCCATCGTGAATTAAACCCACAACTTCTGCATTTTTATTAATCACAGCACTACCTGAATTGCCACCTACCATATCATTTGTTGAGGCAAAGCCTATAGGAATTGATAAATCTAATTCTTCAGGTACTTTTTTCCATCGGTCGTGCAAACCCCATGGGTAATCTTTTTGTCCAAAAGAATAATATCTGTCCCACAAGCCAAAATAAGTAGATTTTCCCGGTGCAATGGTTCCATTGTATTCATACGATTTTATCATACCATCAGAAATTCTCAGTGTTGAAGTGGCATCGGGAGGGATTTGATTATGATAAACTTCGTAAATTAATCGGCCGAGTTTTTGATTTAATACTTCCAATGTGTTTCTTAGTTCTTTATTTTTAGGCTCTGAAATTATTTTATCAATTATTGAATTAATATCACTCCAAATATGGCCATATTCTTTATTTAGCTTTTCATCAGCTTTTACTTTCGTTTTTAGCTTTTTCTCAAAATCATATTTTTTAGTCATTATGTATGAATCATTTAGGCCGATTAACATGCCTGCGTATGCTTTTCGCCCATTTGATACGCTGAATAATGTTTCTAAATTTTTCAGGGTTTGATTTTCCTTGTATATCTTTAGGTACTTCATGTATCGATCATTCATTATATTAAGAATGGCCGGGTGTCTGATATCCCTGAAATATTCCAATTCTTTCATTGAAAGCAGGCGATCAGTATTTCCCGGACGACCAATAATAAATATAGGCTCATTTTCACTTGCACCTTTTTTGCTCCATGTAAAATAATTATCCACTTTAACAGGTTTCCCATTTTCATCGTAGGCACGGCAAAAAGCAAAATCAAGTTCGTAACGAGGATAGGTGAAATTATCCCAATCCCAACCGGTAGCCGCAATTTGCAAATCAGGAGCCATTACAAGGCGAATATCATTATATCTTTTGTAAGCATAAAGTGAATATTTTCCGCCGTTGTATAAAGTCACAACCTTACAGGTTAATCCTATTTTCTTTTCATATTTCTTAATAAGCTCGTTAATTTTTTTATTCTTTAAATCAACTTTCTGGGCATCTGTTTTTCCTTTGGCAATTGCTTTTCGCATTACATTCGTAACGTCGGTTATCGAAATGAGCTGATCGACATATAATTTTTCAAATTTTCTTTCATCCTCTAAAGTTTTGGCATAAAAGCCATCGCGCATTAGATGTTCTCCCTCTTTTTCAATTCCTTTAAGGTTTCCCCTGATACAATGATGGTTGGTCATAATCAATCCATTAGCTGATACAAATGAGCCGGAACAGCCCCTGCCAAATTGCAATGCTGATTTTTGAACATCATCTAACCATTTTTGATCAGGCTTAAAACCGTATTTTTTTTCATATTTTTGAATTGGTATTGCATCAAAAGTCCACATGGAACCAAAATCGTCAAAAGAAAATTCAAGTTTGTCTAGATCAAGTGGTTTATAAATTGTTTTTTGTGCATGTGTATTAATAGTTGATAATAGCATAATAAGCAGAAAGCTTATTGTTAATTGTTTTATTGATTTTTCCATTTTAGTAAAATTTAAGGGTATTTATAAGAACAGTTTGTTACAAATATAAGAAAAGGATGTATTTTAATTTCAAAAAAACTGTTCGAGTTTCCGAAAATTCTTAGAAAAAAGAGTCCCGAATCCTCCAATATTATTTTCTTTTAGAGCAATATAATCTTCTTTTGATTTTTGAATAATGTTTGATATACTTCTGTTACTAGTACCACCCCAACGCATTTTTACAAGTACTTTAGGTAAATAAATCGTGGATATTTTGTGTTTACCAAGAAAACGTAGCATCAAATCATAATCAGCAGCAATTCGAAATTTTAGATTAAAAACCCCAAGTTTAGTGTAAACTTCTTTTTTTACAAAAAATGTAGGGTGGGGTGGCATCCAGCCTTTTTTTAGTTCCTTTATACTGAACTGCCCTGCTTTCCAGTTTCTTATAATTTTTTCGGGATTAGAGGCTGAAACATATTCTAAATCACCATAAAGAGAATCTATATTTTGGGTATTAAATATATTTGCAATCTTTTCAATTACATATTTATCATTATAAAAATCATCTGCATGTAAAAAGCCAATTACTTCACCTGTAGCTATCTCAATCCCCTTGTTTAAAGCATCATACATTCCTTGGTCAGCTTCACTAACTACCTTACTAATTTTATTTTTGTACTTTTTAATTTTTTCTAAAGTTCCATCTGTTGATTTTCCGTTAATTATAATATATTCAATATTTGGGTATGTTTGATTAAGAACAGACTGAATTGTGTGCTCAACTGTTTTTTGATTATTATATGTGACAGTTATAATTGAGATGGTCATATCGTATTTTACTTTAGCTCTCTTGTTTTCACTGGTTTTGCAATATTTCCAGAATAGATTTTATAAGGTTCTGCATTTTTTGTTAGTACAGAATTAACTGTTAATACCATATGTGATCCACAAGTTACACCCGGTGTTATTGTGGCATTTGCTCCAATCCAGACACCATTTTTTAGAGTAATTTTACCTGTTATTAAATCAAAGCTTGTTTTTTTGTAATTATGATTTCCGCATAACAGCATAGCTCCTTGTGAAAGGCAGCAATTATCACCAATTTCAACATCTGCAAGATTGTCAATCCATACTTTCTCACCTATCCAGCTATGATTACCAATTTTTAAGTGCCATGGATATTTTATGTTTACAGCAGGTTTAATATTTACTTCTTTCCCAACTTTAGCACCAAATAATCTTAATAGAAACACCTTAAGTGAACTGATTGGGTTTAACGGGTTTATGAAAAACAGAATGTTAGTGAAATACCATAATATTCTAACAAGCCCATTTTTTCCGGGCTTGTAAGTTTTATTATCGTAACTTACTAAATTCGTTTGTTTTAAATCATTCATTTTAATTTAAATACTTTCTGAAACTTAATCCAAATGTAAGAAAATCATTTTTAATAGTTTCGGAATATAATGAAATGCTAAATTGTTTTTTATATGATTCAAAGCCTAAACTACACCAGTATCGTGATTTTGCATACCAGTAATACTCTAATCCCTGAATTTGATTAAAAGAACCACCTTGTACAAAAAACTGATTATTCTGTTTTGTGATTTTTGCCAGTTTAAGCATATAAAGTGTAAATCGGGCACTCATTTCATTTTGTTCATAACGGAATTCGGGTTCAATAATATATCCACTATTTTTGTATTTAGCATGTGCCAGTAATCCGGAACCACTGTTTGCTAATGTAGCATGTCTAATTAATTCAAAAGGGTTTGGGCTTAAAAGACGAACATCAGTTGGAATTAAAAAATTTCTGCTACCAAGCTTTATATCAAATTCAAATTGAGGCCGATTATAATTTATTTCAGCTCCCCAGTTTAACCAGATATTACCATCACCAGTCGCATGAAGCTGATTGTTAAAACCTATATCGTTTGTTTTAAAGTGGGTCATTGACCATACGACTTCTAATTGTGAAAGTGCGTATAGGTTTGCTGTAAGGTGAGGTATTATTTGTATCGGAGTGGTTTTTAAAGTTGAGATATATCTTACTGAATTTAAAAAATTTACTACACTGTACCATTCAGCCCAGGCTAAAGTTTCAGATTTTCGCTGGGTATCTTCAATTATCATAGCCTGAAAACCAACTAGTCCACTATATTGAAAGAATTTTGTTATTTGTTTATGATGTGAACCACTTCTATAATTAAAACTCAGTGATCTTTCTCCAGCATTTAACATAGCTATAGAAATACCTATTTCACTCTTTTTACCAGCACTTAAAATATAGTTAGCAGAAGATGCATATTGTGGATTGTAAATCCCGTTGAGTAACCAGCTTTCATCAGGCTTTAAAATGTTATTATCAAGAAAAATTCCCCACTGACTTTTTAACAAATTAACTGCCCCTGTAACATCTTGTTCTGGATTATACTGCCACAATCTTATTGTTGTTCCTACCATTTTCCCAATTTCAATACCTTCCTGGTCTTCTTTTTTATAAATTCGCCCCCAGTCAAGTTCTTGATAATTACGAGTATTTTCAGGGTCAACAACAACAAGTGTAACATGCTGAGATGATGGAGTTACCCATGCATGAAGAAAAACATAATCATCTACATTATAATTGTTTTCCGGGTATTTTTCATCCAGATAGACACGATACATAGGCCTTAATATACGCAAGCCCATGTCATGGATATCACGACAAACGCCTGCCTTAATATTTTTGTCAAGACTAGCCAGTGCATTCATTATTTCAATTGAATTTACAATACCTTTAGAGCCTGGCTGAGTAGAAATAACCCTCTCTTTTTGGTAGTGATATTTCTTTTCTTCAAGCATCAGCATCGTTATAAAAGGGAGTAGGTCATCTGATAAATCATCAAAGCCTTCACTAATCATTTCTTTTGTTGTTTTGCTTATGTTCTGTAAAAGTTCTTGTTCATTTTGCACTTGAACCAAATTTGCTCGCCATACAGAAAGGAGTACTTCCTTTTCTTGTGTTGTCTTAAGGTATTCTATAAGGTCTTCATTTAAATCGTTTGATTTATTCTGATTGATATTAGATAAAAGTGCATCATATTGTGTTTTGAGACCAGGGTAAGTTACAATATTGATAAATTCATTAAAATATTTTTGAATACCACTATTAAGCTCGTATTGTGTTTTATTTTCATTATGATTAGAAACTAATGTAAACCGTTTGTAATTAAGGGCTGAATTAGGTAAGGTTCGGAATTTGAAGTTAAAAAGGGAATCATTAAAATTAAGAAAGATACTTGCTTTAGATCTAAGTTTGGTTGTATCATCAAAAAAAATGTTTACAGAATTTTGAGTAGCAAATCCTTTAGAAAATAGAATAATAAAGGATGTTATTAATATTATATATCGTAGTATTTTTAGAATCATTACAATTAAAATCTTATTATATTTTATTACCTGACAAAGTATTAATTACAGCATAAATAATTATAGCACCTAATTTGGCTGTTCGGTTATCTTCATCAAACCTTGGAGAAATTTCTGCAATATCAAAACTAATAACTTTTTTTGAAGCTGCTACATGCTTAATTAACTCAAGTGATGTTTCTGGCAGTAAACCAAATGGTTGAGGTGCACTAACGCCTGGTGCATAAGCTGCGGAGAAAACATCTGAGCAAACAGTCATGTAGATATGGTCATTTTTATTAATAAACTTATTTAGTTTTAATTTAATTTTTGTGAGAATTTTTTCATTTATATTTTTTGCTAGTTCAAATTGAACATTGAGTTCTTCTGCTGTTTGGAAAAGCCTTTTCGTGTTGGCATAAGTTTGAATACCAATACAGTAATATGAAAACTTTTCATTTTTGTATTTACACTGATCTGCGATTTGTAAAAACATGGTACCAGAACTTCCCTTAGTGTTTTTATATGGTCTTAAATCAAAATGTGCATCAAAATTAATAATCCCAATATTCCTTTTGCTCTTATCATTGTTAACAAAATCATGTATTCCCTGGTAATTTCCTAATGCAATATCATGTCCACCCCCCTAAAACTATTGGAAACATGCCAAGTAATAAAATTTTGTTTACTGCTTTTGATAAATTGTTTTGGGCTTCTTCTAAATCATTATTCACACAAAAAACATTACCTGCATCAAATAAAACTATATTTAAATCACCGTTCCAAGGCAAATTTGCCATTTCTTTTCTCAAGTAATCAGGTGCCTTTTCAGCACCAGGTCTACCTGAATTTCTAATTACTCCTTCGTTACACTCAAAGCCAATAAAACAAAAAGATTTCATTCTTTTGTTAATTGTCAAATCGTTTGTATCATTTAAATTCAGGGAATTAACTGTTTGGTGCCATCTATAAGAAGCTATATCATCCGGATCATCTACTCTTCCTTGCCAAATACTTTCATTACAAGTTTTGTAATTTTTTATCATGTGCATAAAAATATTTATTTTTCATGTTTTCCTCTACGCCAAAGTATTAAAGGTGGAATGTATGAAAGCAATAAAGCAATAATTAAAATAATAAGCAGTAATCTTCTTATACTAATAAATGATGATAAGCTGAAAACCAGGTAAATAAAAAACACATTAACAACAGAAATAATCATGGTAACTTGCATATGACTTAGGCCAAGTTCCAACAGCTGGTGATGCAGATGATTTTTATCTGGTTCAAGAAAAGATTTACCAGTGAATAAGCGAATAAAAACGACTCGCAAAGTATCAAATAATGGAATAATTAATACACCAAAAGAAACTGCAGGAGCTGGATATATAGAGAAAATCCTACTTTTATCAATATTCATTTCGTTAAAATGAATAACCATAATCGAAAGTAACAAACCAATAATTAATGAGCCTGTATCACCCATAAAAATTTTATTTTTTTCTCCAAATACATTATATAGGAAAAATGCAAACAGAGCACCAATCATTGAAACTGATAAAATAGTATATTGAAATTCGCCCACCGAAAAAAACCAATAACCAAAAGCACCTAAAGTAATGATTCCAATAGATGCAGAAAGTCCATCTATTCCGTCAATAAAGTTAAATCCATTAATAATTGCAAGAATAGTTAGAATACTGATAATAAAGCTCCAAAAATAATTAATTCCTTCAATACCAAAAAAACCATGCAAACTGGTTAGTCTTATATCACCAAGCATTACAATTACCAAAGCTGCAATTAATTGACCTGCAAGTTTTGTAAAAGGTGCGGTTACTAAAATATCATCTTTAATCCCTACAAAAAACAGAATTACAGTTGCCGCTATAATATGTTGAAACCCTTGAATTTGTTCAGGGTTAATCCATAGGTTTGATGATAAGATAAAGCCTGCAAATATTGCAAGACCACCCAAAATTGGGACATTCGTTTTATGCGAACTCCTTTCTTCCGGTTCATCAAAAAGATGCTTGGTTTTAGCAACTATTACTATTGAAGGTACTGAAATCCAGACGATAATAAAAGCACTTATAAAGCTGGCTATAATATGAAATGTATTATTATCAACAGACATTTTTAATAATTTATGAGTACAAAAGTAATGAATCTGGTTAATTTCTTGTCTTAAAGCTTTTATCTTTTCTCTTTTATTTTAATTTTACATACTGAAACAGTTTATTCTGAAATTTTAGACAATTATTTACACATCTATTTTTTAGTTTTCAGAACATTTAAGATTAAAAATATGAGTCTACTCCGAAAAATGTAATTTTCTGCATGCAG
>JAOZNO010000915.1 GCA_029933755.1 Bacteroidales bacterium
TTTAAGAGTTTTAACCTTAATAGAAATGATGAATCCAAGTAAATTCAACCTTATTACCTTATTTGTATCTCATAAAAAGTTCCTTAACTAAACGACATTGATTAGGATATTGCTTTTCAAGGGTCAGTTGTTCTGAATCTCCAAAAGTATGCTATACGGTTGAATAGAAGAAATGGACAGCATAGCTTAATTATTGGGGATCGCTTCGGGCAAAACTCTCGATGACGTTCATTATTTATCCTACTGTTAATTCAACATTTTCATTGCTACGAAGCAATTCCTTGCTGTACGTTTTGTGGTTAAACAATATTTAAAACTCCATCAAAACATCAGCCCACAAAAAAGCCTCTCCAATAATTGAAGAGGCTATAAATCGTTATAAATTAAATGTTATTTTTCCAAAGGTGTAATAGCACCTTTATAGCTAATAGTTAATATTTTAGTGCTTTCTTCTACAAAATTCCATTCTGCATCATAATTGCCTGCAGAAATGGTCATCGTACCGGTAATTTTATAAATACCTGTTTCTGTTTCTACAATAGTTAAATCAGAAGAACCTGCTTTACTAACTCCAGTCCAATCCCATGACATTCCTGCATAATTAGCAGTATAGCCATAATTATAAGTTCCTTCAGGTTTTGTGTCATTATCCCAAGTATAAGTTCCGGGTAATTCACCTAAACCCATGCTTGGATATAATTTAATTAAATCAGGATTGTCCTGACCTTCTATTTCTGTTAATAATCTCAAATAAGTAGAACCCATAGCTGAATACCAAAAGAAATCAGTAGTAATCTCTATTACTTCATCATCCAATAAATAATGGTTAAGTGGCGAAACGGCAATTGTTTTCTCAATTGTTTGGCTTCCACCTTCACCTGTTGCAGTAAGTTTTACAATATAATCACCTGCGTCTGATAGTATAACTGCCGGGCTAACCTCTGTAGATGTACCTGTACCAATTTCCCATAAATAGCTGTCAGCCTCAGTTGAGGTGTTTGTAAATGTTACTACATCATACTGAACCGGATTTTCAGGTGAATATGTAAATGCGGCAGTTGGTTCTTTTGCACAGCTTGTAAAGACTGCTGCAATGGCTATTGCCATAATTAAAATGTTACTAATATTCCTTAATTTTTTCATGTCATAAAAGTTTTAAATTACACATTCCTTAGTTAATAAAATGGTTTAGTTTCTAATTTCGGTGCAATATATAAATTATTTCTTAACTTTTATCGTTATTCGATGTGTATTTACTAATTATCAACAATTATATATTGTTTTTTAATAACTGTTAATTTTGAAATTTAGACATAAAAAAACCAGGTAGTTAAGTAAATAACTCCTGATTGTATAATTAGATCGCTTTTATTTGCAATTTAAAAAACTGCTTAAGCAACTTTACGGAAACAGCCTTCCATACATTCTTGGAAATGGAATAGTTTCCCTAATATGTTTTAGTTTACAAACCCAGGCAACCATTCGTTCAAGCCCTAAACCAAAACCTGCATGAGGAACTGATCCATAGCGCCTTAAGTCAAGATACCACTCAAAGGCTTTCATTGGTAATTTGTGTTCATTAATTTTTTCAATTAATAAGTCAAGGTTTGTTTCACGCTCGCCACCACCAACAATTTCACCATAGCCTTCAGGTGCTAAAACATCAACTCCTTTTGCCAAGTCTGGACTATTGGCGTCACGTTTCATGTAAAATGCTTTAATTTCATGTGGCCAGTTGTAAACCATAACAGGTAAATCAAACATTCTGGTTAATACGGTTTCATCAGAACCACCTAAATCACTACCATATTTGAATTTGTTAGCTGAGTCAATCCACTGAGGAATAATTCTTTTACGTTCCTCTAACTCTTTTATTTCATTTTTAAGGGTGTCAATTTTATTTTGCAGGTAATTACGTTTACCCTTTTTAACACCACCCTTTATTGTGCTTTCTGCTTCTTCAATTTCCTTGTTACTATCTTCAATGCTTCTTAAAACATTTTTCAAGTCATTTTCAAGTGTTTCAATGGTTGTTTTTCCATCAACTTTGTCTTGACCTTTCAAAATTCTCACGGCTTTATCGTAGGTAAGTCTTGGGAATTCACCTTCAATAATCTGATCAAATATTTTGGTATCTCGTTCTAG
>JAOZNO010000916.1 GCA_029933755.1 Bacteroidales bacterium
CAAACCCTGTCAGGGTTCTTTTTCAGACATTATACCTTTTTAGACTGGACTCATTAATAATAACCATAAAATACTATAGTTTTAAACTTTTAAAACCTGCTTCTTTTTAAGGAGCAGGTTTTTTTTATTACAGTTCTTGAAAAATAAAAGCAAAACAAATAACAGGGCAAACACATGAGAAAAAGTAATAGTAATTATGACTACTACACATAGTATTAATTGCCACAGATTCACAGATTCTAAAACAAGCGTAGCTTGTTTTTTTGTTAAAATAATTTCAATTATTTTTTTAATCTATGAACCTGTGCATTAATTTGTTGTCATTTTATTTTTCATAAAATATAAGCTAATCAATATATAGGCATTCAGGTAATTAGACAATTAATTTGTTGCTTTTTGCCAATTGGAAATGTTTTTTTAAATTTATTAAGAATAACTTCTTCATGCGTTTGCCCTTAAACATATAACAAACGAATTTTTATTATTAGAATTTGATTTTATATTTGTCGGCTAAACTTAAAAAATAATTATGACAAATAAGGAAATGGTGAAAAATCCAAAAGTGAAATTTTCAAAAGCATTTTGGGTAGCAAATTCAGTTGAATTGCTTGAGAGAGCTGCTTATTATGGTGTTTTTATCGTAATAACTCTTTACTTATCACGAATATTAGCCTTTTCAGATATTGAAGCTGCACTAATAGCTGGTTTGTTCTCGGGTGGTTTATACCTTTTACCTACATTTAGTGGTGCTTATGCAGATAAAATAGGGTTTAAAAATGCCCTCATAGTTGCATTTTCTTTACTTACTATAGGGTACGCTGGACTGGCCATTTTTCCTTCCGTTTTAGAAGCAAAAGGATTGGTTGAATATGGGAGAGAGGTGAATTATACAGGTTTACGCGGAATGGCAATCCGATATAATATTGTACCCATAATGCTTGTGATTATGGTTGGTGGTTCTTTTATTAAATCGGTTATTACGGGCACAGTTGCAAAAGAAACGAATGAGGCAAATCGTGCAAGAGGTTTTTCTGTTTTTTATATGATGGTAAATATTGGTGCATTTTCAGGGAAAACCATTGTGAAACCATTGCGTGAATCAATGGGGGATTTGGGTTTAATTAACCTAAACTACTTTTCTGCCGGAATGACCTTTATTGCTCTAATTATGATTTTCTTTTTCTATAAGTCTTCAAAAAATGATGGACAAGGTAAATCATTAAAAGAAATATGGGCGGCATTTATAAAAGTGCTTTCAAATGGAAGGCTAGTTTCACTAATTGTAATTATTACAGGTTTTTGGATGGTTCAACATCAACTTTATGCTACAATGCCTAAATATGTTTTAAGATTAGCCGGTGAAGGTGCATCGCCATCATGGTATGCTAACGTTAATCCTTTAGTTGTTGTATTAACAGTTAGTTTTGTTACTCAGATTATGCGGCGGAGAACGGCACTTTTTTCTATGACTGTTGGTATGTTTATTATGCCTGTTTCAGCTTTATTAATGTCAGCAGGGAATCTTATGGGCGGTGAAATGATTGATTTAGGCTTTATGGAAATACATCCCGTAGCTTTTATGATGATTATAGGAATCATTTTTCAGGCTTTAGCAGAATCATTTATTTCACCACGATATCTTGAATATTTTTCATTTCAGGCACCCAAAGGTGAAGAGGGCTTATATTTAGGGTTTAGTCATTTACATTCATTCTTGTCTTCAATATTAGGCTTTGGTCTTTCAGGCTTTTTGTTAAGCAAATATCTTCCTGATCCAAAGTTGTTTGATACTCATGCTGAATGGGAATTAGCATCAGTAAATGCTCATTATATTTGGTATTATTTTGTGGCTATTGCAGTGGTTTCAGCAATTTCGCTTATTATTTATGGTAAAGTAGTAAATCGTTTGGATAGTAAGTAATTGTTCTTAACTAAGGCTATGATATAGTATTTTGTAGTTTTTATTTATTTATCCACAGATTATTTCAGATAAACGCAGATTTCATCTATGTATTTATCTGCGCTCATTTGTGTTACCTGCGGACTAATTATTTATGCTTTTTTTCCACAAAACTAGAAAATTCAGAACAACTGACCTAAGCGGATTTAAGATGAGACCTATACGGCTGGTCTCAG
>JAOZNO010000917.1 GCA_029933755.1 Bacteroidales bacterium
CCGTTCGCTAAATGTATTAATAAGATCATTATCGATACTTATAGTTCCACTGCTTGGTTTTAGCATAGCACCTAGTGTGAGCAGTAATGTTGTTTTTCCACTTCCGCTTGCACCTCGAATAACCACAAACTCCCCGTGTGTAATATTCAACGAAATATTGTCAAGTGCAAATACTTCATTAGCTTTTGAATGGTATATTTTATTGATATTTTTTAATTCAATCATATTAGTTTTCTCTAAGTATAATAGCCGGATCAGTTGAAATAGCAATCATAGTTGGAATAAATGATGATATGGCCGCGAACAAAGGTGCGGCAATTACTGACCAGAGCAACAAACGATAAATAGGTTTTATGGCAGATGCCGTAATGGTGAAAATATCGGGTCCGTAAATAAGTGAAAAAGCTGTTCCCAAAATAAAACCCAAAACAGCACCAATAATTCCTAAAATAATTGCCCGCCCAAGAAACAGGTAAGCAACTTTTGCTGCGCCATAGCCTAAAGCACGCAGCACGCCAATTTCTTTGTTGCGTTCCTTTACGTTAAAATAGGCCAAAGTGCCAATCCAGATCACGCTGACGAATATCAGTACGGGGATTAGCATGGCAAAATACCTTTCGTACATGTGCCGTTGTTTTTCGCGGGCAGTGGCGATTGTTTGGTTGATTATTACTTTGCCTTCGGGCAGTACTTCGTCAAGCTGTTCGCGCAATAGGTCTATCGGGTTGGTTTCGTCGTCTGCGAGGCAAAGGCAGTTCAGCGCTTTAATTTCGTTGATTTCGCCTTTGCGGTTTAAAATTTCCTGAACATCTGCAAGTGGGGCAAATATACGGATGTCATCGTCGCTGCCGTTTTCGGTCATGGTTTTAGCTACGGTAAATTTTTTGCCCAGAATGTTTAAGGTATCGTCTTTTTGTAGTTTAAAGCGTTTTGCAATTTCGTAGCCAAGATATACCGTGCCCGGATTGATGGAAAAAACCATCGAAGCTTTTTTTTTGCCGGAAGGTTCAACTTCGGGCGAAATCCCCGTAAGGGTAATATTCATTCCTTGCCAGATTATTTTTTCGTGCAAAGTAGCGGTTAGGTGCGCATATGAGAAATCCTCGAATTTATTGAAGCGCAGGACATAATCTTCGGGCATGGTTTTGTTTGAAAAACCTTTGTTCCAAAAATCATCCATGTTTGTTTGATTAGGAATTATTCGAAGATTAAAGCCCATATCACGTGTTAAGCGCACTGTTTCCCTATTTGAAGCTTTGCTTGAAGTATAGAACGCAACAAAAAAAGCAACGGTTGTTATTACTGCAATCATTCCCAGAAAGAAGTTTACTTTTCTACTTAGAATTTCTTTAATGATAAGTAAGTTCATTTTGCTTTAAATTGTTTATTTGTTTATTTGTTTATCTGTTTATCAGGCTAAATTAATTTATTCATTCTTATTTTTTGTTTTAAAAAAAATAATTCCACCAATAATGATAATAAGCAACAAGCCTAGTAAGCTATATTTAACTGCTTCTTTTATCCCGAAAGTCATTTCTTTTTGTTCTATATCTATTGGTTGTGTATTTTCTTTTTCTATTTTTATAATGGTAGAATCGTTTTGTGTATTTACCGTCTGTTTTTTTGTTTGTACCAATGTTTCAGATGCTTTACATGATAATTTAGATGTGTCAACAAGCACTTTCTTTTCTGTTATCTGTTTGCTTGTATCCGAAATGTGGATTAAATTTTCAGCGTATCCGTATAATAAGTCCGTATTAATCGAATTGTTAACTCTTCCTGGGGCAATTGATAAAATTTGACTCATTTCAGATATTATCAATGGGTTATCAGCATCAAAGCCGTGCTGTTTAAGAACTGCCGCTTTAAGTTTTGCATTCCAGCGCATGGGAACCATTGTTCCCAGCATCCAGCTTCTGTCTAAACCACATTCACAATCTTCACCAATAAAACGTAGCATATTGCGAATAACATTTTCTTTAATGTTATCGCCTTTTAGTATAGGCCCCATTCGTCTGCCTCTTCCGTACATCAAAGCTATTGCAGGTTTTTCTACATCTGCTTTTTTCCAACCAAGGCTCCATAACAAAACGTCCTCTCTACTTATTTCATTTGTTTTTATAGTAATTATATA
>JAOZNO010000918.1 GCA_029933755.1 Bacteroidales bacterium
CTGTTTTTTTTGTCATATCAAGCTTTATAATAAAGATAAAAACCTGTTGATATAAATGTAATTGTTGTGGCTAAACCATAATAAAACAATGCATATTTAAATTTGTTCTTTGAATTAATTGCTTTTAAAGTAAATATTTTCCCTATTTGTGCAAGCATTAACGCAAACAGCATTACACTAAAGTGTTCAATTGCCCAAAAACGTGAACTCATAACTTCCTGAGCCTGTTCAATGCTTAATTGGCCCATACTTTTGTCATGTTCAATAAAAAAGTACAGGACAATACCTAAAATCAAGCCTAAGTACAGTAGACTAATAAAACTATTTTCCAGATAAATATGCTTTTTCGTAAATTCAGATTTTGTCAATAATCCTTTTAATGTATATAATAGCAGAATAATAGCAATGAAACTAAATAAAATACTTGACCAAACGTGTATTGAAACTAGTATTTGATGCATAATTTTAGTAATTGGTAAATCTTGGGTTTAGAATAGCGTATATTTTTTTCATATTAGTATTTTATGTCTTTTACAAGTAATTAGATACTCGTAATTAGTAATTAAGAATATTGAAGGCTTATTTAAATTACTAGTTACTAATTTTCTAATTACCTGTTAATTAATACATAGTGGTTAGCTGTCATTATGTCAGCTATATTAAACCAGAGCTATTGGTAATTACCAGTTACAAATAAACCAGTTACTTAATTACCAAATAAATTTATTGTAAAAGTAATGCTTTTTTTGCAAGTTCTTTGCCTTGACTAACCCTGTCTGCCATACCAATTCCACTTTTAAGGTTGCCTCCTATGATCAAACCGGGATATTTTTTTTCTATTTCATTTACTGTTTCAAAGCGTTCACCACTATCAGCTCCATATTGAGGAATTGCTTGTTTGTGTCTGATAATTTTAAACATATCTGGTTCAAATTTCTCAAGTTGCATTAAATCAATAGTTTCTTTTTTTACTAGATTTTTAATTTCTTCATTAGAATAATCATTGATATAATCTTTGCGAACACCACCCAGGAAAAGTGTTAATAATGCCCCACCTTTAGGTGCACGATCTTTTAAGAAAGCGGATAAGAATAAATAACCCAGTACATCACGGTTTTCTTTAAACGGGATTAACCCACCAAAACCATCAAGCGGAAATCCATCCCATTTATTAAAACCCAAAACTACTTCTACTACACGTGCATATTTTAAATTAGTGATTTTCTGAATTCGTTCTTTTAAAATAAAAGGCATTATTTCAGGCAAGGCAAAAGCTCCCGTTGTTGTAATAACTTTTTTGGTTTTAATTGTAATTATTTCACCATCTCTTTCAGCTTGTACCGTGAAATATTTGTTGTCTTCACTAATCTGAATATTTTTTCTGTTGAATTTGAAATTTTCACAATCGGCAGATGTGTATAAAGCTCCAGTTAAGGCAGACAAACCACCTTCGGTTGAAAATACTTTTCTTGTGACTTTTTTATCTCTTTCATCTTTTTTAGCAAAGGATTTTTTTATTGCACCACCTATAAAACTACCATAATCCTGTTCTAAATTATAAAGCTTTGGTAAAGCATACTTTGGAACTAAATAGTTTGGATCTCCTGAATAAACCCCAAGAATAAAGGGATCAATTGCATAATCTAAAAAACTTTGACCCATTCTTCGTTTTACCAAATCTGCAAGGGTTTCGTGAGGGTTTTTTCCTTTTTTTCTGAAAGGTTCTACAAGTAAATTTAATTTGTCTCTTAGCCTAAAAAGTGGTGTTGTCACTCCCTCCATTAAGCCTGATGGAAGTTTTTCCCATTTCCCATTTTTAAGAATATATCGCTTATCAACCTGATCGTTTGCAATTTCTAATTTGCATTCTTCTGATAATTCTTCAAATAGTTCAGCCATTTCAGGAGTGCCCAAAACACCGGTATTAGGTCCTTTTTCATATAAAAATCCATTCTCTTTTTCGGATTGAATAACCCCACCATAGGTTTCTGATTTTTCCAGGACAATAAAGTTTGCTCCAGCTTTTTTTAGGTAATGAGCAGCAGTTAATCCTGTTAAACCAGCACCGATTATTACGATATCTTTTTGTTCCATTTTAAATTGTCATTAGTTAATTAGTTATTGGTCATTAG
>JAOZNO010000130.1 GCA_029933755.1 Bacteroidales bacterium
ATGTTATGATAAGTTGTGATATCTCAAATTTAAAATCTTTTACTACTAGTTTTAAGTTTTTAAATTAAAATTTATTCAATTTTTGTGTCTTTTGTATCAATTATTTTTCTTTTATGAAATAATATATTTTATCAGGCTACAAAGTGTCAACACGAAAACTTACATTTTTCAAGTCTTTAATAAGAAAACATATTATAAGCCCAGCGAACGTTCAACAATCTCAGCAATATCCAGAACTTGTATTTGATCCTGCTTTTCTTTCATTTTAAGACCATCCTGCATCATAGTCATACAAAAGGGGCATGCGGTTGCGATAACATCAGGCTGTTGCTCTAAAGCCTGCTCTGTTCTAAGCTCATATATTTCTTTATCTCCTTTTTCAGCCTCTTTAAACATTTGGGCTCCACCTGCACCACAACAAAGTGATCGTCCCCTGTTTTGCTCCATTTCTACCAATTCGCTATTTAATTTTGATAAGATAAACCTCGGTTCCTCAAAGATTTCATTTCCACGTCCTAAATAACAAGGGTCATGATACGTAATTCGCTTGCCGCTAAACTCTTTATCATCTAATGTCAGTCTACCATCTTTTATTAATTGATCAATAAATTGAGTATGATGATAGACTAAGTAGTTTCCACCTAAATCAGGATATTCATTTTTTAAGGTGTTAAACTCATGCGGATCGCAGGTAATTATTTTTTTTACATCATACATTTTTAATGTTTCAATAATTTGCATAGCCTGCATTTGAAATAGAAACTCATTTCCTGCACGGCGTGCAACTTCGCCCGAATCTGTTTCCTCTGTCCCTAAAACAGCATAATCAACTTTACAATACTCAAGAATTTTCACAAAAGCCCTGGTTATTTTCTTTGCACGATCATCATAACTCCCTGCTGAACCAACCCAAAATAAATATTCAGGTTTTTTATCTTGTGCAGCTAAATTTGCCATTACCGGAACCTTGATTAATCTTTTATTTTCCATTTTCTGATTTTTATACTGTTGTGTTATTATTCATTAATATAAAGTTCTTCTGCCCAATTATTTCGGTCAGCAGCCGAATATTGCCACGGAGCACCATTATTTTCAATATTTGTCGACATTGCATTTATTGGCGAAGGAGCAGCTGATTCTTCCATAAAAATATACCTTCGCAGATCAAGAATAATTGAAACATGATCAATATTAACAGGACATTCATAAGTACAAGCATTACAAGTTGTACATGCCCATAATTCTTCTGCACTAATATAGTTACCTAGTAATGATTTATCATCCGTAAATTCCTTTCCTGACTTTCGTATACCTTTACCAAGTATTTCAAGTCGATCACGAGTATCCATAATAATTTTACGTGGTGAAAGCTTTTTACCTGTTAAATTTGCCGGACAAACAGCTGTACATCTACCACATTCCGTACAGGTATATGCATCCATTAGGTTTTTCCAACTTAAGTCTTTCACATCTTTTGCACCAAAAGCTGCAATTTCTTCATCAGATGCTTCTGGTTCTTCAATAAGCCCCATAGCAATTTTCACCTCGTTTGTTATTGATTCCATATTGCTGATATATGTTCTTGGCTTTAACTTAGAATAGTAAACATTTGGGAAAGCCAGAAATACATGAAAATGCTTGGAGTAGGGGATATAGTTTAAAAATGCAAAAACACCTACAATATGAAACCACCAGCCAAATCGTTCAATAAAAATTAAAGTACTTTCTGATAACCCACTAAACAAAGGAATTAACATACTACTTAAAAGAAAACTACCTGTCTCAACATAATGAATGTTTCCAAGAGATTGTAAAATTTGATCAGCTGTATTCATTGATAAAAAAGCTGACATTAACAAAATTTCCGTTGTAAGAATGATATTGGCATCAAGCTTTGGCCAACTGGTCATTTCTGTATTATGAAAACGTTTAACTTTTACAATATTCCTTCTGAAAAGAAAAAAGATACAAGCAGTCATAACCATCAGTGCAAAAACTTCAAAAAACGAAACCAGGGTACTGTAAAATGGTAAAAAGCTAAAAACTCTATGACTTCCTGTTGCGCCATCTATCAGTATTTCCAGCATTTCAATATTTACAATTAAAAAACCAACATAAACCATAATATGTAGAACACCGGCAATAGGTCGTTTGATCATTTTTGACTGACCTAATGCAACCCAAAACATAGTTTTCCAGCGTTTAGCCACATTATCCTTTATATCTAAAGCTTTTCCCAACTTAATGTTCTGCACAATAACACGTACATTTATTGAAAAAAAGACGATAGCAGATAATAGTACAAGGATGAAAATTATATTCGTAATCATTGTGAATAGATTTAATTATAAAATTAATTTTGAATTCCAAATATAATATTTTTTAATTTATTATGTATGCATAGCATTATTTATTTTTGAACAGTACTCGCTAAATTAACTTAAGAATACAAGCAAGATTACACATATTTGTCTATTATTTAAGGGATTAAAAAGAATTAAGTAAAAAATGATTAACTTTATGTTTTTAGACATAATAATTTACTAATCGTAAATTTACAGATTATTAATTGCTTATTAAAAATAAATGCTTATTCCATTGTAACAACTTGGAAACCATATCTTGATGATTTTTAAAACCAGCAAAATCTCAAAATTCACCGAACTATTAATGAGCATAGGCTAAAAATCCCTGACAGGGTTATATTTACAAAATACTAAAAAGTAAAACATCTGTAAAACAGCTAATTAACAAACCCTGTCAGGGGTCTTTTTCAGACATTATACCTTTTTAGACTGGACTCATTAATGATAAAAACATAGGGCAAACATGAAAACTAAATATTCAGTATTACTCCTTATCCTTCTGATGGCAGCAGCAAGTGTAATAATTATTAATCAAACGAATAAAACAAGCACAACTGACTTTAAATATTCGTCGAATACAAAAGAAATACCTTATAATTTAAACAAACCAACTAAAAAAATAAAACTCACACATGAATTACAAGAAATTTCTGCACTTTCATATCACAAGAACAAACAACTTGCCTGTTTACATGATGAAAGAGCAGATATTTTCATGATTAGTTACCCAAATAAAGAAATACAGAAAAAACTAAAAATTGCCGGAAATGGAGATTATGAAGGAATTGAAATTATTGGAAATACTGCTTATATGCTCAAAAGCAATGGGGTTTTGCTTAAAATAGCAAATTTTACTACTGATACAATGACTGTTACAAAGCTTGAAACCGGACTTTCACAAAGCAATGATTGCGAAGGACTTGGATATGACCCTCAAACGAAACACTTGCTAATAGCCTGTAAAAATAAGCCATGGATATCAGGAAGTACAAAAAAAATGAAAAATAAACGTGCTGTATATGAATATGATATAATTAATGAAAAATTAAATAAAATACCCAGATTTTTAATAAGCCTTAAAGAAATTGAAAAAAAAACAGGAAAGAAAAAATTTATGCCTTCTGGAATTGCCATTCATCCAATTTCACATAATGCATATATAATTGCCTCTGTGGGTAAATTAATGATTGTACTTAATAAAGATAGACAAATTATTAGTTTTAAACATCTGGATCCGGAAATATTTCGGCAAGCTGAAGGCATTTGCTTTACGCCTGATGGTAAAAAACTATTTATTTCAAATGAAGGACGAAATAAAAAGGGTAATATCTTAGTTTTTGAAATTGGTAATTAGTAACTGGTAATTAAATATAGTTAACTGTTGTTTCGCATGTATGTTTATGTCTATAGTATTTAATGATTTACAGACACGTGCGCCGTTATATACTCATGACAACTAAGCTTTTAAAACATCCATTTTATGCAAAACGTTCTTTGTGTATCTTTGCGCATTCTTTGTGAAACTCTGTGTAATAGCTATTCCGCAAAGAAGCACAAAGGCTCCACAAAGCTACGCAAAGAATTTAAGTCGATGTAAATAATTGTATAATAGATAATTAATCTTAATTTTATCTAGTGCGAAACTTTAGTAGTTAATAGTTACTTTTTAAAGTTCTTTAAATTACCTTATCAGGTTTTAGCATTGCTATCAAACAATTAGCTAAACCAGCAATTTGCTTTATTTTTCCATTTAAAACCGTAATTGTTATTTAGTTTAATCTTTTTTTAAATCGTTCCTATTTCAAACGTTCAAAATAGTCTTCTAAGGAATTTGTCCTAATTAATTCATTAATCTTAAAGGTATCAATCCCAAATGCCAAATTATCACCAAAAAAGACATTATTCCTGTCATCAATTGAATAAAACTCAATAAACGGATCTTTATCTATCAATAACTGGTATAAACTATCTGCCGAAATGGTTTTTCCACTTTCAGAATATTCAACTTTTAACAAGGATGTGTAGCCTGTGTTTACACCTATTGAACCATTAAGGAAAAAACCGTCTGTTAATTTAACTGGCCATTTTGTAGTAACATCGCTATAGGCCGGAAAGCTTGTAACTCTTGTTTTATCTGCAGACAATTCAATGGGGACATGCTTAGAATAATCTTTCCTTGTTTTGTAAACCCAAATAGTTTTATCCATTTCCGCTCCATAATCACATGAGTTCATTGACAGGATAAAAAATATTAATATTATACTAATACTTGATTTCATATTAAGTTTTTTAAATTAAAACTTTCCCCAATTTTATTTCGGGGAAGTCCATTAACTATTGTATAAGAAATTGACTTAAAAAGAACTTTTTCTTTTGTGTAAACTTTTAGAAAGTATAAACCTTTGGCCACACCGTTTAAGTTTATTTCAATTTCGTTATTTTTAAGATTACATTCTTCATAAATATTTTTTCCTTCTGAATTCATAGCCTTTAAATCTATGTTAAAATCCATGTTAGGCAATTTAATACGGAATATTCCATCATTAGGATTTGGAAAGATAACAATCTTATCTTCACGATTATCATAACATTTAATTTTTTTAGTTAAAAAGTCAACTCTAAATTGAGACTTAATTTGACACTAATGACTAATTATCTGTTATTTAAAAATAAATATTACCAATAGCACAATTACTTTAAACCAGAGCCTATATCTATAATGTCTAACTTTTTATTTTTATCTGTATTTGCTTATTTTAAGATTGATAGAAGTTGGCTAGTAATCAATCTACAATTCTATGTAAAATTTCATTATATTTGTAGAGCAACAATTTAAAATTCAAAAAATGAAACTTCAACAAATACCCGAATCACAAATTATTGAAAAAGTTAAATTTGAAAATCATTGGTGGAATGATAAAAAAATAGATGAGCATTATGCAGCCATGCCACGTAGGATCTATTTTAATATCTTCATACAAATTGTAAACGAGGCTAAAGATGACCGGGCAGTAGTATTGTTGGGGCAACGGGGAATTGGCAAAACTGCCATGCTCAGCCACACCATCCAGGCATTAATTGATGCCGGCAAACCGGCAAATCAAATTTCATTAACTTCGTTTGCTATTCCTATTTTTAAAGGTTTAGATTTAGAAAGCGTAGTTAAATTCAATTTAAAAGCATTAAATATAAAATCGGCAGATGATTTAATCTTTATCTTTGAAGAAATCCAATATTTAGATGAGTGGGAAGTACAATTAGAAAAAATTGCAAAAAAATATCCCAAAGCTTTGTTTATTGGATCAAGCTCAATTGGCATAAAATCAAAAAATAAACGCAAAAAGCATAGTAAACGATTTCATGCTTTTGTTTTACCAATACTTTCTTTTTACGAGTTTATTGAAATACGAAATCAGCAAAACACTATTTATTTTGATGATGATGAGTTTTCACAAAAGCAGATTGACATTTTCAATCAACACTTTTTAAATTACATCAATTACGGAAATTATTCCTCTGTTGTTCTTTCAACAAAAATAGATAGTGAACAAATCAGAAGCGAAAGCAACCGCTATTTACACAGTATATTATTACGTGATTTACCAAACCTTTATGGTATAAACAAATTGCACAAACTTAATTCGTTCACATCATTTTTAGCTTACAATAGTGGTATAGAAACCAATGTTGAAGAACTGGCACAGCAATCAGGCTACCAAAAAGAAACAGTAATAAAATACCTTAATTATCTCGAACATATATTCCTGATAAAAAGGATTTATCGGTTTAATGATCGGCATACAGATGAACGGGATAATTTATATTTTAGAATATATATTACTAATGTAAGCATGCGAACAGCCTTATTTACACCATTAACTGTTGATGATATTAGAACAGAATATATGGTTGAAACAGCAATACTTGCACAGTGGCAGCATATAGAAAAGGATATGTTCTATTATTGCAAGCACGATCACGTATTTATTGATTTGATAAAAGTAGATAATAATAAAAAACCCGTTTGGATTACGGATGTTAGATGGCAACACCCACACGGGCTCCAACATAACGAATTAGATATTGTTGGCCATTTCTGCGGAAAACATGGGCTTCTTTCATCAATGATAACGACCAAACAAACCAGAGATATCATCCCTTCGTCAAATGTTATTCATTCATATGAACCTGCATCACTTTATTGCTACTCAATTGGCAAACAAATTGTAGAGAATAAAATGATTGATAAAAGAGTTTAGCATATCGGTTAAGTCATGCATGTACAAATTTTTACACTGAACTTTTAAAGATTGACGGCACTCCGAAAAGCCGCTTAGCGGGTAATCCTATTAAAAGCAAGAATGTATCACCCTGTATATCTGCCCATTAAGAACCCGCTTAGCGGCTGAATACAGAAAATCATACTTTTCGGAGCAAACTCAAGATTCAGAAGTTGATATTATGCATATGCTTTGCAAAAACTACTTACTTTTAAAAATTCAGAAAAAAAATCAAAAATATAAGTTTATTTAACATTTTTTAGTATTTTTAGAAAAATTTAAGAAAAACGCCATAATACAATCTATTAATGGGTGAAAAAAGATTTGACATTGATCCACATTTTGTAATTGCCATTGAAATTATTTACGATAATTTAATCTCAAATGGGATTAACATTGTTTACATTGGAAAGTTTAACCATAATGTAATTAAAATGTTCAGTTCCATGGCTGAAGAAGATATGGAAAAAGGTACGCTTGATTATACAACTCGTAAAAGAGTGTATCATGCAATTGTTGAAATTTTACAAAACATGGCCAGACACTCTGATGAAATATCTGATAAAAACCAAGCAGGTAGTGGATTGTTTATGATTGGTAAAAAAAGAAATAAATATTTTATTATTACATCAAACAAAATAAAGCAAAGTTCCATACCTAAAGTAGAAGAATCGTTACAATTAATAAATAATGCAAGTATTGAAGAACTTAATGAAATGCATTATGACCAGCTAAAAAATGGAAAACTCACAAATAAGGGTGGGGCAGGTCTTGGCCTTATTGATATTGCACGAAAAACAAGTAAAAAAATCCTCTATAATTTTATACCAATCAATAAGCATTATTCCTACTTTTTAATGAAGGTTGTTATTGATAAAAAGAAAATTAAATAGTTTATCACATCCTTTTTGATAGATTTAGATTGAACCTACCCAAAATAGTCCTTTTCAGAATAAGAATAACGAGTAACTATTTATACTTTTATGTGTTGATTAAATTTAGATAAATTATATGGGTTTATTTTGAAGAGAAAAAAGCCAAAGCCCAAGCCCTAAAATCAGAAATAGAAAAAGCAGATAAAGAAAATAGACCAACTGAACCGGTTTATGAGCTTTAAACTTACTGAAGAAGAAATTTAAATTATGACGGCACTCCGAAAAGCCGCTTAGCGGGTAATTCTATTAAAAGTGAAAATGTATTAGTCTGTATATCTGCTTATTAAAAACCCGCTTAGCGGCTGAATACAGAAAGTCACACTTTTCGGAGCAGACTCAATTATAGAAGGTACAAAGTTAAGTGTTATGCAAGAAAACAACTCACAAACCCGCCTGCCTGGCGGACAGGTAATTATATACCAGACTGAAAGCGGTGAAACAAAACTTGATGTTCGTTTTGAAAAGGAAACTGTTTGGCTTACGCAAATGCAAATGTCGGAGCTATTTGGCAAAAGCAAAAAGACCATATCAGAACATATTGGAAATGTTTTTAAAGACGGAGAACTAACTGAAAATATGGTTGTCCGGAAATTCCGGACAACCACTCAACATGGTGCTATTAAAGGGAAAACACAAACTCACGATACAAATTTCTATAATCTTGATGTAATAATATCAGTTGGTTATCGTGTTAAATCAAAGCAAGGTACACAGTTTAGAATTTGGGCAACACAGCGTT
>JAOZNO010000919.1 GCA_029933755.1 Bacteroidales bacterium
ATGTTGGACTTATGATTTGACAAAAATGCCTCATTTATTAGTTGCTGGTGCTACAGGACAAGGTAAATCAGTAGGTTTAAATGCAATTATAACCTCAATTCTTTATAAAAAGCACCCAGCCCAGGTAAAATTTATTTTTGTTGACCCTAAAAAGGTAGAGTTAACACTTTATGAAAAAATTGAAAAACATTTTTTAGCAAAACTTCCAGATTCCGAAGATGCCATTATCACCAATAACACCCAGGTTATTAACACATTAAACTCACTAAGCAAAGAAATGGACAGCCGGTATGATTTATTAAAATTAGCGGCGGTTAGAAACATCAAAGAATATAATAACAAGTTTATCAGTCGTAGATTAAACCCGTTAAAAGGTCATCGATTTTTACCTTATTTAATATTAGTTGTTGATGAATTTGCTGATTTAATTATGACGGCTGGTAAAGAGATTGAAATGCCCATTGCTAGACTTGCCCAATTAGCACGTGCCGTAGGTATCCACCTGATTATTGCTACACAAAGACCTTCAACTAACATTATTACCGGAACTATTAAAGCCAATTTTCCTTCAAGAATAGCCTTTAAGGTAGCATCAATGATAGACTCCAGAACAATTTTAGACAGTCCGGGTGCTAATCATTTAATAGGCCGGGGAGATATGCTTATATCAGAGGGGAGTGATATGACCAGATTACAATGTGCTTTTATTGACACTCCTGAATTAGACAGAATAACTGCCTACATTAGCAGCCAACAGTCTTATGGTTCGGCATTAATATTACCAGAATATGATACGGACGATGATTCTGGAGTAAGTGATATTGATTTATCAAAAAGAGATGAATTATTTGAAGACGCAGCAAGAATTATTGTATTACACCAACAGGGTTCCACATCACTGATACAAAGAAAAATGTCTATTGGATATAATCGAGCCGGGCGTATAATTGACCAACTAGAAGCCGCTGGAATTGTTGGACCATTTGAAGGTAGTAAGGCCAGACAAGTACTGATGCCTGACGAATACACACTAGAACAATTTTTAAAGACTATTTAGCGTTTAATTTGACAAACAAACACAAGGGATTACACCTAATACGCATTTCAGTGTAATAAAGATATCGTATTATCTAATTAGCCTGAACAGAAACTAAGTGTCTGGATGGGAAATTTCGAGCCCGAGGCTTGTTAAGTCTTAAATATCAGGAGTTTACTTTTGTAAATGTGTAGTATTGAGCTTGTCGAAATAATGATTTTTAAGATGAGTATAACTGCCTCCGAGATTATCGGAAAAGAAATTGGAATTTCCGGTCAAACACTAATTAATTTTAATAATTGGAAATGAAAAAAAATAAAAAAATGACTAAATTACTATTAACAGTTATTGCTTTTATGGCAATATTTGCATTACAGGCACAAAAGGAAGAAAAAGCCAGGGAAATATTAGAACAAGTAACTGAGAAAACAAAATCCTACACTACGGTTAAAATAAAGTTCAAATATATAATTGATAATCGTGCAGAAAAAATGAGGGATACAACGAAAGGAACAATTTATCTTAAAGCTGATAAATTTAAATTATTTTTTCAGGGAAACGAAATCTTTTCTGATGGCACAACAATATGGACACACCAAATTGATGCCGGGGAAATAACAATAAACGATATTGATTTGGAAGATGATGGTGCTCTAAATCCGACCAACATACTAACCATGTATGAAAAAGGATTTAAATACCGTTTTTTAGGCGAAATTAAAGATGGAGGCAAAGCTTATTATCAAATTGATTTGTATCCGGAAAATCCAAAAGAAAAAAGCTATTCTATTGTTAAATTAAAAATTGATAAAACAAATAACCATTTAAGTTCGATTAAAATGGTAGGAAAAGATGGTATTGATTATATTATTGATTTAGTACAGTTTAAGCCGAATGTTAAAGTAGTTGACAGCATGTTCAATTTTGATCCTGCCAAATACCCTAAAAATATTGAGATTAACGACATGAGGGATTAAAGAGCAATTTCAGTTTAAAGTATATAAAAACCCCACACCCAGAAGATGTGGCATTGTGATAAGCGTTCAATAAAAAATAACTTGGATTTTAATTTGGGAAAATTGTATAATTC
>JAOZNO010000920.1 GCA_029933755.1 Bacteroidales bacterium
CGCCATGCCCAAAGTCCAACACCCAAATCAACTGCTAAGTCAGGATTATTATATTGAAGTTTTTGTAATACTTGTTTATTTAATGATGATTGTGATACTATAGATATTGGTATTAACAGTATTAAAAAAAACAGGGCTATTTTTATCATAATTTATGTTTAAGGTAATGAGTGGATTTCATTATTTGCTGATTAAGCTAAATTTATTCATAAATATAAATGATTCTATTATCTTCATAGATTTGACCATACATATCGGTTGTTTTTACTTTTATAGTATGAGTTCCGGGTTTTAAATTCCCTTCAAGTTTGCCCTCCCATATATGTTTTGAAATATTGGGATGATCCATTGGCCAACCCAAAGTGTTTTCAATTTCTGCTCCATTAAATTTATGTTTGAATATGGGCGTAAGATTGTACATTCTCAAACATTCCGGGTCAATTACATCTACTCTTTTAAGCAAATTCCATTTACCATGTTTGCCAACTTTCATTTGAACAATAGATTTTTCTGAACCAGCAAATACATTCACCAGAACTTTGGTAGTATCAATAGAAGCAATATTAATTTTGTCTGGAGCATAAATATTCATTTGATAATTGTCAGGTCGACGTGCTGCTTTGAATTTAACTTTGTATTTATTACCATCAAATGTTATAATGGAATATCCATTGGGAGCACCGTCATTCATTGTTGCATGTGGAATTCCAAGTTCATCAATTTGACCACACCACCAACTTCCACATGTAGTTACATTTATTAAATGATGATGAGGTTCCTTTCCTTTCCATCCGTGTTTCTGATCAACAAAAACATTAATCTGTTCATGAACATGCGCTGAAATAGAAAATGTATGAGCTCTGTCTTTAAGAATGTCAAAAATTTGTTCTTTATTTTCACAGGTAAAAATTGGAATATGCATAATCAGAACAATTAATTTATCATCAGAAACAAAGTTCAGATAGTTTTTTAGAAACTGTACCTGTTCTGTTAAGAAATAGGGCTTATAATTACCAGAACTTCCATAATAAACATTATTAAAGCTAATAAATACTACCTGACCGAACTCAAAAGCGTAATTACTTAGTCCAAAATAGCGTTCAAAAGTTTCATCTCTATATTTATTCTTTTTTGCATCACTATTGTTATCATGATTTCCAAAAATATAGTACCATGGAATCTCAATTTGAGCAATGCCTTCACTAATTTCTTTTAATAACTCCGGGTCATGCCCTACCATATCACCAAGGGTCACTCCGAATTTAGCATCAGTACCTATAAGGTCTTCAACTATGTCATGGTTTAAATAATTAACTTCATCAGGGCTACTGGCTTGTGTATCCCCCAGAAATAATGCGGAAAATTTATCCGGTTCTGGTTTGTAGACTAAAGGGAAATTAATTGATTTTGGTAGCTTTCCGGTAGGTTCAACTCCATTGGCTTTTAATTTAGGGGAACCATTGGGTTTATGTAAGTAGTAATACTGTGGAAGCATACTTTTATTAAGTGGTACCATGTAATCCTTGGGTTTAATAACGAACAAACCGGTATCATCTGTTATAGGAAGTTTCCATTTTCCTTTTGAATTGGTTTGGACAACATCAACACCGTTAGAAACACATACTCCTGCTATGCCTTTCTCATTATTTTCTTTTACTCCATTTTCATTGATATCATGAAATACGATTCCTGATGCTGTTTGTGCATAGCTGAAAGATGAAATTCCTATTAGAAATAGAAATGTGATAAAAGCTTTCAATTTTTTTTGATATGTTTTCATTCTTAATGTGTTTTAAGTATTTTCAATTATTCCTAATCTTTAATCATCAAATCACCTATTACCGGTTTATAATCTACATATCCATAATATGCCAACTTGGCTACCAGCCATATTTCGCTTTTTTTGATACTTTTATTATTCGTTGGACTTAGTTCAAAGAATAGCGTATCCTTACCAAAGGCGGGCACTTCAAAAGATTGTCTCCATGGTGTTACACCTATAAGGCTAATTGGGTTTACTTCCTTGATGCCCCAAGTTTCTACAGGGCCAATTAGTGAAACATTGCCTTTGATAGATTGAGCAAAAGGGTTGGTAATTATCAACTCTATTTTACCATCTAACTC
>JAOZNO010000921.1 GCA_029933755.1 Bacteroidales bacterium
GGATTCAGCAAATTTTTTATTTCCCAAAAGGTGATCATCTAAAAAGTACAGGTGCTTACCCGGAAAACTTTCTATTTCTGCCAAAGCATCGTCAACCTGCTGGGTATAAAATGATTTGCCACCTTTAAAAAAGGATTCTTTATAACAAAAACTGCAACTGTGTGGGCAGCCCCTTGATACCACAAGTGAATTTGGTACCAGGTATAAATGGCGTTTAATTAAATCTCTTCTTGCAGCTGGCTGCTTTTCAAGTGTTCTTATCGTAGAAAAATATCTTTTTTTAGCTACTTTATTCCTAAAATCTTTTAAAAATTCAGGAAAAGTTTCCTCACCGGGACCAATAAATATTGAATCGGCATGAAGCTTTGCTTCGTCTGGCAAACTTGTCACATGCAAACCACCTAGTACCACATAAGTCCCTTGTTCACGATAATAATCTGCTATTTTATATGCTCTGTAAGCATTCGTTATATAAACCTGTATAACAACTAAGTCTGGTTTGTCATTTAAATTTAATTTCTCAACATGCTGATCCTGAAGTTCAACATCATCATTTGGATCAAGATAAGCAGCAAGGGTTGCCAAACCCAATGGCGGAAATAAAGAATATTTTATAGGACGCCAAAAAGGACTTTCAGCCTCGGTTAAAGAGGGCAATATTAATTTTACTTTCATTTATCTTAGTAATTTAAATATTAGTAATTTGTAACTTGATTAATTATTCAATAATCAATAGACAATAATCAATTCAATTTTTTTTCCGGCCAAATCATTCTTCTTACCTTTGTTTTTCCAAATACATTCATTAAAAATGATAAGAGAATTACCAAAAAATCAATTAGTAAGCTATTTAATTGCACATACTTTTTATCCCAAAACCAGGAAGTTTTTCGGTGTTGACCACCAAATATTTGAGCAAATCCGGTAATTCCGGGTTTTATATCCCATCGAACTGAGTGATAATCATCGTTCCATTTTAATCTTTGTATATCAAAATTTGTAATGGCACGTGGCCCAACAATACTCATATCTCCTTTTAATACATTAATAAACTGTGCTATTTCATCTAGTCCTGTTTTACGTAAAAGGCCGCCAAGTTTTGTTGCCTTATCATCAATCAATGTCTGAAACTTTAATATGCGAAAAGGCTTTTTATTTTCCCCTACCCTTTCCTGGTAAAAAATTATTGGGTGATTATAAAAAAGCTTAATTGCCAGAACAATCATCAACACAGGCAATAAAAAAACCATAAAGGCAATCAAGGAAAAAATTATGTCAAATACTCGCTTCATATATCAGTTTTATAAAAAAATCATTAAAAAATTACAATTTCATAATATTTAAAAAGTACTTTGAATTTCAAAGTACATGAACAAAAAAAATTAATTATTCCGATTTATAAGCGCTTCCAGCGCATCGATATGCAATTTGAATGCATTTCGTCCTACCATTGTTACCTGATAACTTGTTTTAGGCTTTCTTCCCACAAATTGTTTTCTAACTTCAATATATTCATGTTTTTCCAATGCAGCTAAATGACTTGCCAGATTGCCATCAGTGACCTCCAGCATTTCTTTAAGCATATTAAAATCCACCCAGTCATTAACCACCAGAATTGACATAATTCCCAGTCGCACCCTGTTCTCGAATTGTTTATTTAAATTTAATATGATACTGCTCATTTTTCGTATTTATAGTACATAACAACCCCATAAATAATATGTAAAAACCCAAAGCCAATACTCCAAATAATAATATCATACCCACTAAACCATAGCGATATAAAACCAAGAAATAATTCCATATAACCTAAATATCTTATATCATTATAAGTAAAGTGGCCCGCATTTAGTAAAGCCAAACCATAAAAAATTAAAGAGCTAGATACAATTAAATCATAGTATCCCCTAAATATCAAAACAAGAATAAATACACCCGCAACCAGTAAAGGAACAAACAAATTTACAATTAGTTTTTTTGTAGTATAATCCCAAAGAGGCAAAGATTTCTTTTTAGAATTTCGAGTAGTAAAATAAGCAGCACTACCAACTGATAGTATAAATACTAAAGCCGCCAGTAAAATAACAAAAACAGGAACCTCATCATATAAATCAAGA
>JAOZNO010000922.1 GCA_029933755.1 Bacteroidales bacterium
ATCCTGATGAGAACTCTAAAAAGAAAAAATACGGCTTTGGGAAAATTGCTGAAATAATGGAAGGAAAGCATCGCCCAGGTCACTTTGATGGTGTTGCCTTGGTGGTAAATAAATTATTTAATATCGTAAAACCAGATAATGCATATTTTGGCCAGAAAGATTTCCAGCAGTTCATCGTAATAAAAACATTGGCAGATAAATATTTACCTAATTTAAAGGTTAATGTGGTTCGTTGCCCAATAATTAGAGAACAGGATGGTTTGGCAATGAGTTCAAGAAATGTGAGATTAAATGAGGAACAAAGGGAAAGTGCTGTATTAATTTCAAAAACTCTTTTTGAAGCAAAAAATACTTATCATAATTATTCTGTTATAGCGTTAAAAGAGAGAATAAAAAAAGCAATTAATATTGACATTAATCTAAAATTAGAGTATATTGAAATAGTTTCATCTCCTGAACTAAACGAAATAACAGATTGGGATGATGAACAAAAAATGGTAGCTTGTATTGCAGTGCAGGTTGGAAAAGTGAGACTTATTGATAATGTTTATTTTAATTAGTGTTTTAAAAGCTTAAATTATTTAAAAAATGGTGTCAACTCAACTAACAGATCAATTATTCAAACTAACAAATAAAAAAGATTTAGAACAATCTCTAAGTACATTGTTACCTGAATTTATTAAGCTAAAAATATATTTTGTTAAACATCAAATAGCTCAGTTTGAAATGAAATGGAATATGACCTACCTAGAGTTTGAGAAAAATTCCACAAATATGCAAGATGGGTTTTCTTATGAAATTGAGCAAGAGTATTATGATTGGGGAGAAAAAGTAGCTTTATTACAACATTATCAAAAAATGATTAAGGAATGGATTTAGTTCAGTTTGAAAATGAATTACGTAAGGCTATTCGAACTTTAGATTATGTAAAAAGTATTGATATTAAGAAAAGATCTCAGGTTTTATTGCAAGGGCTTATTGAATTAAAAAAGAAGTACAAGTTATCAATTTTTTTCAATGAAGCTTATTATGTTATTTCTTTCAGCTTAATTTACCGCAAACAACGAATTTGGGCAATAGATAGGGACAACAGAGTTGGTTGGCACATACACCCTATAGGAAATGCGGATACACATAAGTTAGTTTCTGAAATGACAATAAGTCAGGTAATAAAAGCATTTGATGATGTTTGTAAGAAAATTTATAATAAATAATATAGATTTAAAATGAATATAGAAGTTGTAAAGTCAAAAATTCATAAGGTTTCAGTTACTGAAGCGAATTTACAATATGTTGGTAGTATTACCATCGACGAAGATTTGATGGATGCTGCAAATATTATTGAAAATGAAAAAGTACAAGTTGTAAATGTAAACAATGGTGAACGAATTGAAACATATGTAATTAAAGGTGACAGGGGCTCAGGTATGCTTTGCTTAAATGGCCCTGCTGCACGTAGAGTGGCAGTTGGTGATGTGGTAATTATTATTGCTTATGCCAGCATGGATTTTGAAGAAGCAAAGAAATTTAAACCAAGTCTTGTTTTTCCTGATACGGAAACAAATCTATTGGTTGGATAAAGAACGTTTCAAAAAAAATATTAGGAAAAGAATATGAGTAAATTTGAAAATCTGAACAAAAGAAAAGCGACTGGTAAAGAGGACTTGATACGCCTGATTAATATTTATAAATTTCAAGGAAAAGAAATTGTTTTCACCAATGGTTGTTTTGATATTCTCCATCGTGGGCATATTGAATATTTAGCAAAATCTGCTGATTTAGGTGATATATTAATTATTGGCTTAAATACAGATGCATCAGTTAGTAGAATAAAAGGGCCCAACAGACCTGTTCAGGATGAAGATTCAAGGGCTTTAAATTTATTTGCATTACGTTTTGTTGATCATGTTATTTTATTTGATGAGGATACACCTTATGATTTAATTAAAGAGTTAAAACCAGACATTTTAGTGAAAGGAGCTGATTATAAAGAACATGAAATTATTGGTTTTGATATTGTTAAAAAATATGGTGGCAGAGTAGAAACAATTGATTTTGTTCAGGGTTTTTCTACAACAAATATTCTTGATAAAGCATGTAGTTAAATGTGCTAAATA
>JAOZNO010000923.1 GCA_029933755.1 Bacteroidales bacterium
CCTTAATTTATGCGGATTATTATGGAGCAATGCATGCAGAGTTGGTTACCGCTTTGCCTGACGAAACGTATGCAAATAGTACAGATGAATACCCAATTTTTTCGGGTGGTGTTATGGTTGAAGATTGGGGCGGAAATTTTATAAAGGGTTTTTTGCATGAAAATGGAGAAGTTACTACTTTTACACTTAAAAAAGGAAACTTAAAAGAGAAGGTTATAAATGAAATGTGTTGGACAACTGATTACTACGACTGTAGTTCAATGGATGGTGGAGAAACCTGGGATTGCTTCTTAACTGATTCGGAGACAACATGTGGCTCCAGTGGTGGAGGTGGAGACCTTGGTGATTACCATCCTGGAGGGGGTGATAGTGCCGGAGATCCTTCAGGTGATGGCGATACCGCTGTAAAGGACACTATTCCTAAGGAATTAACAGTTCCTTGCCAAACAGAGAACTCAGTATTGAACAATCCATGGTTTCAATCCCTATTGAAGGGTGTCTGGAGTGCAAGCAGTGCCAATGACCCAAGAAGTCCTCTTGGTTCAAGACTTGAAGATGGTGGCTGGCTAGTGGATAATGGAGATGGTAGTATTTCTTATGTGCCTTTTCCCGAAACCTGGATTCGAACTGCTTGCGGTATTGACCCACCGGAAACCTGGCCATCGGATATTCCAGATGGTGCCTATTCTTTGATACACTCTCATCCATTTTACGAGGGCGAGAATCCTCAATCTATATGTGATGGTGGCGATCCAGTGTATACATCTGGTCCAAGCGACTATGACAGGCTTTTTTTACTTGATCATGTGCGATTCATTGGTTATCAAGGATTTATTGGTTATATAATTGATGGCTCCAATATTTCAGTATATGACCGCTTGTTTAGTAAAAAAAATGACAACCATTATGTTCGTTGCGGATATTAATAAAATAAACAATTAAAAATATAAATATGAAAACTATATTAATAAACCCACAAATGAGATTTGTAATCTGTTCATTGTTAATTTTAATCTCTTTTCAGCTAAAAGGGCAAATACTGGAGGATTCTGGATGTCCATTGCCTAAAGAAACCTTTGCATCAGAGTTTTATATGGAGTCATTTCTAACAAATGTAAATCATAAGGACAAAAGAGTTGCTTCCGGTACTGAGAATATTCTTTTTACAGAGGCTCAACCAGTTGGTGACGAGGCCATATGCTCGGTTCTGCAAAATATTATTCAATCTAACTCTAAATATAGAAAGGTTGATGAAAGTTCTAAATTGCGAAAACATTTCTATAAAACAAATAATTTCTATTTTGTGTTTTGGAACTTCAAACGAAGTGGTTTGGGTAGTAGATTACTTTTTTTAGTGATAAAAAAAGATTTTTCGAAAACTTATGAGTTTTATTTGTAACAAAATTAGATTATAGTAAAATCAGGTGCAGCGCACATAGCTGTCAAGTTAAGGGTTAAATATATGCTTATGCCCTTACAGGGCTTAAGTTATACCTAATAAATCTACCGAGGGCTATTGCCCTCGGCTATTTGCTTTCAGCCTTTCAGGCTAAAAAAGGCTGAAAGCCTTAACGCATTAGCCCGGAGCAACGCACCGGGCAGTTTAATTGTCTCAAAAATAGCCCTGTAAGGGCACGAGCCTTTTGTTCGCTTGACGGCTATGTGCAGCGCACCGATAATGTTTTTGAATGTGATTACCCTACTCTAATAATGTAGGAGGCATAATTAAGTTAAAAAACAAAACTAAGGAGTGATGAATATATTTTTATCACTCCTTTTTTAAATGTAAATCAAATGATTTTCAGCTATTCTTTTTTATTATAACTTTGCAGCCTAATGGAAAAGACAGGCATCGTCATAAAATCAACCGGAAGCTGGTATACCGTAAAGGAAAAAGACCAGATATATAATTGCAAAATTAAAGGAAAATTCAGAACCAAAGGTTTTGTGGCTACAAACCCTTTAACGGTTGGAGATTCTGTTAGTTTTATTGTGCAAAAAGAAGAAGATACCGGATTAATTACCACATTACATAAGCGAAAAAATTATATTATCCGAAAATCCATTAACCTTTCGCACAAAGCACATATTATTGCTGCAAATGTTGATCAGGC
>JAOZNO010000924.1 GCA_029933755.1 Bacteroidales bacterium
TGTCATAAACAGATAAACAAATCAACGAATAACCATGGTGGCTTTATACTAAAAATTACTTTATGGTCAAGCACCCACAAAAATAGTAGTAGAACCTAAAATATAAACAGATGAATAATTACCCAAGCTTAGTAGATAAATTATATGAACTGGAATCAAGTTTGCCCAATGAGATTTTCTTAAGACAACCTTATGGAGATACTTGGAAAGAGTTTACCTATAAAGAAGTAATTACTGAAGCTCTTAAATTAGTTACAGGAATTAAATCAGCAGGCCTTAAAAAAGGAGATAAAATTGGTATCTATTCAAAAAACTGTTACCAATGGGTGATTGCTGAGATTGCAATTATGCTTGGTGGATTTGTTACTGTCCCTTTCTATGCAAATTTAGTTGGTGATGCATTAAATGAAGTGATAAACCTATCGGATATTAAATTTCTATTTGTAGGAAAAATTGATAATTGGGAAAAGGCAAAGTCTGGAATACCGGAAGATTTGCCAATTGTACGATTTGAACATTATAAAGGTAGTGCCAAAGTAGATTCAGGAATTGATTGGGATGAATTTATTAAGGACAGGAAACCTGATCAGGAAAATTTCAGGCCTGATATAAATGATGTTTGGGCAATATTTTATACATCTGGAACCACAGGTGTACCCAAAGGTGCTGTAACAACATACTCCCCTCCTGCTAATCTGTGGATTAAACAAGGTAAAAAGCATAGTAGTTTTAATTTAACTACTCCAGAAAAAAACACCTTCCTCTCCTACCTGCCACTTAACCACATTGCAGAACAAAGCCTTATAGTTACAGGCGCAATTTATCATGAAGGTCAGATTTCTTTTGTTGAATCACTTTATACATTCGCTAAAAATTTAGCAGATGTAAAACCCAGTATATTCTTAGCTATTCCAAATATTTGGGTAAAACTTCAACAAGGAATTATTGCAAAAACACCCAGATTGGATGCTATGTTGAGGATACCGAAAGTTGCAGAAGAAGTAAAGAAAAAAATTAGAAGCTCTATAGGTCTTGATAATACCAAATTGGTAATTTCTGGTGCTTCCGCACTACCAAAAGAGACTATTGCATGGTTTCAAAAAATTGGAATTAATATACAAGAAACTTATGGAATGACAGAAGCAATGGGTATAGTCATCTTACAACCTAAAGACAATATCAAATTAGGAAAAACGGGAAAACGTCTGGAAGAAGGATTAATAAAAACGGACGCTATTACTAACGAAATTTTGGTAAAAAACAGTTGGATGTTCACTGAATACTATAACGAACCTAAATTAACCAAAGCAAGTTTTGATGAAGATGGCTTTTATAAAACTGGTGATACTGGTGATTTGGATTCTGATGGATTTTTAAAAGTTAATGGAAGAGTAAATGACACGTTCAAAACAGCCAAGGGTGAATTTATTATACCTGCACCTATTGAAAGCCATTTTTCAGATAATGACCTTATAGAACAGGTATGTGTAGTTGGTCTGGAATTGCCTCAACCAATAGGACTCATACAGCTTTCTGAGAAAAGCAAAAGCATTAGTTTAGAGGAAGTTAAAGAAAGTTTACTAAACACCTTAAACAAAGTAAATAATCAACTTCACTTGCATGAAAGATTAAATAAATTGCTGATTATTTCTGAAAAATGGTCTTTAGAAAATGGGATTTTAACACCTACCAATAAAATAAAAAGGAATGTAATTCAAGAAACCTATAAGCATCTATTTGAAGAGTGGTACAATGAAAAAAATAGAATAATTATTGCTTAGAAATAATCTAAAAATAAACAATATAAACAGATGAAACACCCGTCGTTAGTTTTTAAACACACAAGGGAGTAATTATTGACCAAAATCCTAAACATAAAATAAAAGTGAAAAATAATAGTCTTATTCAAAAACTGTATAGTGGTGAGAATATTTATGGAACAGCCATTCTATCGACATCGCCAATTTGGTCAAAATCAGTTATAAACTCAGGATTGGATTTTGTTTTTTTAGATACTGAGCATATTCCTATAGATCGTGTAGAATTGACTTATTTATGTCAGGTTTATACGGCTATGGGGATTTCACCAATTGTGAGAATTCCTAGTCCAG
>JAOZNO010000925.1 GCA_029933755.1 Bacteroidales bacterium
CAAGATTTACTTCGGCTACGCTCTGCACAGGCTTGCCTCAATTCCAACAAAGAAAAAGCGTATGAATTAATCAGATTAAAACAATCTGATAATTTAGCGGAAACACTTCATTTTTGACATGTATAATTTACATTTGGTATTATGTTTGCAGGGGTAAAATGAATACAAATCAATAGGTTTGAATATAAAAGAAGATACATATATGGATATTTCTGAGGAAGACCTTGAAAAAATGTATGAATGGATTGATCAGAAAATGAAAATTGACACCTGGTATCCAATCAAATCAGAAAAGGCTTTTGAAGTAATTATGCACCTTTTTAAGGAAAGTGTACTGCCAAATTGCGAGCTTGATGAAAATGAAACACATATAAGAAAGATTGATAAAAATCTTATTTCAGAAAATTAAGTTTTTTTTAACAGCAGTTTAAATAAATAATAATAAATTTCCTTATAAGCCGTTAATTATCACAGCAAACATTTACTAAACTAATTGAATAATAATTTTCAAGTTTGTAAATATTTTTGCACATATAGCTAAGAAACGTTTAATTTGTATTTTAATAATATAAATCTTTCAATGAATCGGTTCATTAATATAATTTTCTCTTTTCTTATTGCTCATACTCTTTCTGCACAATACACTGTCTCTCCTAGTACCATAAAGTGGTACGACATTGATCAGGCACATGAATTGAACAAGAAAGCACCCCGTCCGATTTTAATTGATCTTTATACTAATGACTGTAGTTGGTGTGAGCATATGATGAAAACAACATTTGCTAATCATGGTATTGCAAATTATATCAACAATAATTTTTATGCTGTTAGATTCAATGCCGAATCAACAGACACCGTAGAGTTTCAAGGACGAAAATACTTTAACAGGAAAGTTGGGCGTAAGCCAACACATGATTTAGCTTCAATTTTATTAAATGGAAACCTTTCTTACCCCTCAATTGTTTATTTTGATCGTAATGGAAAAAAAACAATTATTTCAGGATTTAAAGAGCCAAAAGATATTGAGCCTACACTAGCCTACATAGTTGAAAATCTTTCGGGCTATGTTTCTCTTTCAGAATATACAGCAAACTTTATGTTTACATATCCTGCAGCTTTCGAAAAGGATCATTCAATATTTAAAATCCCACGAGAAATTAAACCTGACACTCTTGGAATACCTAACTGGATAGAACCTACAAAAATAAACATTCAAAATAAGAAAAAAAGAAGGCCATTCATTGTATTTTTTTACTCAAACGAGTACATTAGTAGCAAAGTTATGGAAAAAACAACATTTGGTAATAAAAAGATTAGTGAGTTGCTTAATAAAAACTTCAGGGTGGTTAAATTCGATGCTCGTTCACAGAATACAATTACTTTTTTGGGAAAACAATATTCTGGTACAGGGAAAGGCAAGACACATCAACTAACTAATTCGATGCTTCAAAATAATATTCAAATGCCTGCAGTAGCTTTTTTTGATGAAAGAGGAAAACCTATAACTAAATTTAATGGCTATTTAAATGTGAAAAATCTGGAAAAGATGCTTCACTTTTATAATGAAAAAAAATATGAGACTATTTCGTATAATGAATACCTGAAAAGTTTAAAAACTTCAAACAGCGGCACAAATAGCTCAATGAATTAAATACATGCACGGATTTAATAGATTTTTTCATATTCCCAATTTATTTTACTATTTTTAAGCGCCCATTTATTTTGCAAAAAACATGATATTTAAATATAAAACTCTTTAAATGAATAAAATTACTCAGAAAAATTTAAGAAACAGAGAGTTTAACTTTTTATTTTAGCTTTTGTAATTAGTGACTGAACGAAACCGTATAAATACATGAATATTTGAATGGTAGATTCATTTTTCAATTTGAATGTTTTATCATTTATTGTCATTTGCTTTACTGTCATTAACCGTCATTTTCATAATATGCTGATAATGACTAGAAATGACCATCGAATGACAAAAATAAATCAAAGGCAAAAAAACGATAAAACCATTGATATACTTGTGTTACGGGATTTCTGCTCAAAGACTAATTAGTGCGTGTCCATAAAGTCGAGAGTTTGAACTAGAAAGTTCGAATTTAA
>JAOZNO010000131.1 GCA_029933755.1 Bacteroidales bacterium
TCATCTTTTTGATGGATTTCCATTTCTGCATTATAATTACCAGCAACCACTTCTTCAGCAAATTTCACAGCTTTAAGTATTGGTTTTGTTATTGTTTTTGCCAGAAAAAAAGCAACAATTACAACTAAAAGCATTATAGGAGCTCCCAATTTGAATATGGCATTTCGTAATTCAATCACCTTGTCCGTTATTTCAGATTTACCTATTGTAGCAATTGCCACCCAGTTAAGACCTTCTATTTTTATAGGTGAATACGCCGCAAGCCTGATATTACCATCCATACCTATTTTTTCACCTATTCCGCTTTCTCCGGCAAATGCTTTTGAAATAAGCTTCCCGGATATTTTATCTCCGGTTTTTTTAAAACCTTTAATATCATTTCGGAAAGATATAACTCCATCATTTGATTTACCGATTATGTTTATTTTACCAGTTTTGCCAATAAATGAATTTTTATTTATTAATTCATTTAACTGATTTTCATCTATTTGTATAGCAATTACACCAAGAATCTTTTTTTCTTCATATACAGGCGTGCCAATAAATAGTGTTTGTTTATTATTGTTTGGCTCATAAATTTGGATTTCCACAATCTGAGTTTTTCCCGTTTCAATAACTTTTTTCCAAACTTTTGCAAGATGCGTATTTTTGTATTTTCCATGTATTAAGTTTGCACCCAAATCATCAGCTTTCTTTACCGAGAATATTACATGCCCATGCTGTTTACAAATCAAAAGAATGTCAGAGTAATTAAAAATATTTTTATGGCTATTATAGAATTTACCGTGTTTTTTATGCAGTTTCGCATATTCACTGGTATTAACCGGGAAACCATTTTTTACTCCAGTATTCTTTACTGTACCATAATAATCATGGAGCACATTAAATATTACAACTGCATCTTTTGCCTCTGCTAAAGACTGAATATCAGAAAAAATAGTATTAAAATATTGTTCTATTTCTGTTGATTTTATTTTTTCTGTAATAACTAATTGTACATTCGTATTTTCAATTAAACTTTTCTCTGCATAATATTGGGCAATAAGTCTAACTGACAAACCAACAGCAAAAGCTATTAATAAGAATGTGGCAATTAACTTTACTGATAATTTAATGTTTTTCAAATTCTTCATTTTTAATATAATAATAGTACTATATAATATAATAGCTGAATAATACGAAGTATTGTTATTTAGAATTGCAAGTTATTATTTTCAAAATACTTAGCATATTTTTTATCTTCAACTAAAATATGATTGGCAAACCATTTATTTAGAAAAAAAGTCTGATCAAATAGATTTATTTTACCATTTAAGAAATCATTTTCTACCTCTTTTATTTTATTCATGAAAACGTGGTGTTGTTCTTTATGTTTATCAGTTTCTGGATAATCATATTTTTCAAAACATTTTTCTTCTCTTTTAAAATGAACATCAGCATAATCCCATAATTCCTTTAGAAGTTGTTTTACTAATTCATTTTTGTCTACTAGTTTAAAATTTTCATATAGTTTATTAATAATCCCTATCAATTTCTGATGTTCGCTGTCAATAATATCAATATTCAAATTAAAAGCTGTTCTCCATTTTACTGTCATAACATTTTACTTTTATATCTTTTTATAATTGCTTAATAGCTTTCAAACTCATCATCATCTCCACCCGATTCTTTTAAATTTAAATTAAAACCTTCTTTTTCTGTATTATTCGGCACTTTAATTTCTGAAATTTTATTTTCATTTTCTTCCTGCTTATTTTTCACAACAATATTCTTAGCAGTTAGCTTAGTTTCTGCTGTTTGAAAAAAAGCTACAGTTTCTTTCAGTTGTACAGCTTGTAGTGACATGTTTTTTGAGCTGACTGCCATTTGATCGGCTGCCGAACTATTTTGTGTTATTACCTTAGTTAGTTCCTGAATTGCATCGTTTATTTGATTAGCCCCGGAATTTTGCTCATTGCCTGCATTGGCAATTTCCTGAACCAATACAGAAGTTTTTTGTATTTCGGGCGTTATTTCAGATAATAGTGTGCCTGATTCTTCTGATATAGTAACACTTTTACCTACAAGTTCGTCTATTTCTTGTGCTGCCGTTTGACTATTTTCTGCTAATTTTCTGATTTCTGTTGCTACTACGGCAAAACCTTTCCCTTGTTCACCAGCCCTTGCTGCTTCAATTGCAGCATTAATCGCTAAAATATCTGTTTTTTCTGCAATATCACCAATTATGGTTATTTTTTTGGCTATTTCTTTCATAGCATTAAGGGTTACTTTAAATGATTCATTTCCCTCAATAATACTCTCAGCAGCCTTAACTGAAATTTTTTCAGCAACTAATGCATTTTCCGTATTTTGATTAACATTTGCTGTCATTTCTTCCATTGATGCTGAAACTTCTTCTGTTGAAGATGCTTGTTCGTTTGAGCCGGAAGCAATTTGTTCGGCAGATGCACTTATTTCTTCACTACTTACAACAAACCTATCGGAAGAAATAGTAATTTGTTCAATAACATTTTTCAGGTTTAAAAGCATTTTTTTTAATGCACTATCCAGTTCGTTTTTATCCGATAATTCTTTTGTGTCTACTAATAAGTTACCATTTGCTATGCTATTCGCAATATTTACACTCTGTTGTAGGTTTACAAGCATGGAGTTTATGGCATTGGCAAGTATTCCAATCTCATCTTCTCTCGTAAAATTATTCGTATCTAAATTATTTATAAAATTACCTTCTGAAATAGCTAAAGCTTGATTTGCTAAAACTGAAAGCCTATTAATTTGGTTAAAAATATATTTTAACAAACCAATAAATACAATTAAACCTAATGGCCCTAACCAAATTAATTGAATAAAGCCATCTTTTGCTATTATAAATGATGCAAAAGCCAATGTTTCACCCAAGATTAGCATATTAATGCCAATCTTTACAGTTAATGATTTTTTAAATATTAACTTAAAAGTGATAAATGAAATAGTCCCCATTAAAACTAATACGCCTAAAAAATAAAGATGAGTTTCCATGATTTTTTTTTAATTAAAATGTAACAAATGATTATTTAGAGTTTGTTTTTTTAGATATGATTTCTATTTCTTTATCCGAAAAAACTTTCTCAATATTAAGAAGCATAAAAAAATCATTATTTTTATGTATCATTCCTGTTAAATATTCAGGATTGTATTTTGAGCCAAATTCAGGAATATCTTTTATCTCTTCATCGGTTATATCAAAAACATCTTTAACGCCATCAACTATAGCAGCAAATTTTATTGAGTTTTCATCAATAACTATATCCATTACTATTATTATATTTTTATTGCTGCTTTCAGGGAAATTAAATTTTTTCCGAAAGTTTATAACTGGTATAATATCACCCCTGAAACTTATCATCCCGGCTATATATTTTGGTGCATCCGGCACCTCTACCAGTTTATATTCAAGTATAACTTCCAAAACTTTTTCTACGCTTACAGCAAATAACTCGTTATGAAGTTTAAATGTCAGATAAGAACTTAAAGTTGCTTTTTTTTCTGTCATGATTATTTGAATTAAAGATTAAAAGACCGAAGACGGAAGATCGAAGCCGGAAGTTATTAACTCTGTACTTTTAAAATTATATTTTTTATGTATATATATTATTTAAAAATCGACGAGGTTTTAGAGACTTTACAGCTTGTATATTTGTATAATCTTCCGTCTCACATCTTCTATCTCCTGTTTTCTGCCTCCCGTCTTCTGTCTTAAATCATTTATGATAAAATTCTATTAGTTTACTTGTATCAATTATATATGAGATATTACCATCAGCCATAAGGCTTCCGCCTGACAAAAACTCGTTGACTTCCATAGCTTTCCCCAAAGGTTTAACAACAGCCTGAAATTCTCCAATTATTTTATCCACAATTATTGCTGTGTTTTTATCTTCTTTTTTAATAACAATTGCTTTTTGTGTAGCTAAAAAATCCTTTTCCGGTTTAAAAATTTCTCTTAGACTGATATATGGTATTAAATCATTATTAAGTTTTAAATAATTACTTTCAGAACTATTTATATCTTCTTGTTTACTTAATTCGCAACGTTCAATTTCTTCTAATGGAATAGAGAAATATATGTTACCAGTTTGTACTAATAAGGTGTCAACAATTGATAATGACAAAGGGAGCTTTAAAGTAATGGTAGTTCCAACTGCATGTTCAGATTCAATTTCTATATCACCCCTAAGTTTTGAAACTTCTGATTTCACAACATCCATTCCTACTCCCCGACCAGAAACGGCAGTTACATTATCTGCTGTAGAAAACCCGGATCTTAATGTTAAATTAAAGATATCTTTATCACTTAATTTATCACCCTGTTTTATCAAGTTGTTTTGTATTGCCTTTTGTACTATTTTTTCTTTATCAATACCACCACCATCATCAATAATTTGTACATGTACATAAGCTCCTGAACGAAATGATTTCATCTTAATATTTCCATGAGATGTTTTCCCTCTTTGGGTTCGTGTTTCTGTATCTTCAATTCCATGGTCAATACTATTACGGACAATATGCAACAAGGGTGACAACAGACTGTCAACAATCGTCTTATCAAGCTCAGTACTTAGCCCCTCATAAGTGAATTGCACTTCTTTTTTTAGTTGTATTGCTGTATCCCTGATAAGTCGTTCAAGGTTTACTCTTATAGTATCAAGTTCAACCAGGCGAATTTCAAAAACATCATTTTTTAATTGAGTGGTAATTTCTTCAAGCTTATCGGCTAGTTCAAGTATTTCCTTATAACCTTTTAAAGCAGCTGTAAGTTTTATTTCAGATTTCAAGGTAATTAATGCACTTACCCTGTTCATTAAATCATCCAATTTCGTAGCATTTACACGAAGTGTTGTATTTTTTTGTTGGACAATATCTGTCTGCTCTTTATTACCTATTGGTTTTTCTTGTATAGTTTCTGGTGCTATATTATTTGCAAGTTCAGATATTTGTTCAGGAGTTCTTATTTTATTTGCATCACTTTGATCACTAATTACTTGTATAAAATCTTCGTTTAACAATAAATTCTGGTCAGAAACATGTGTTATTTCACATTCAAGATCAACAAACATCATTATTTCTTCCAACTCATCAATATCCTCTTTTGTGGCAATAAATATTTCCCAACAAACAGAATATTTTTCATCATCGTCAATATTTTTAGGAATTACTAATGTTTTTCCAATATTATTAATCTGTGTAAATATTGCTCTAAGATTAACTCCTCTTTCTTCAACATCAACATCAGGCTCAAAATTGATATAATAAAGATTTTGTCCCTCACTTTTATTTTGCTCTTTTTCAGATTCCAACTCATCGTTTGAGAAAAAATCATTTAGCTCTTCAAGTGTTTTATTGTATTTATTCGCAATACTCGTATCATTTTTATCATCGTGCAATAATCTACGGATTAAATCAGAAACTGAAAAAGAAAGATTAATTATTTTTTCAGAAACGGCAATCTCTCCATTTTGAATCTTACTATAAATATTCTCCGTTTTATGAGCTATTTCTACAATTCTATCATATCCAAACATAGAGCCTGAGCCCTTTAATGTATGCATACTTCTAAAAATACTTTCTAAAATAGATTCACTCTTTGTGTCTTTTTCAAACGCCAGCAAATCACGTTCTAAATTTTCTAGTAACTCTGTTGCTTCATCAATAAATTTTTGTTTGAACTGCTCCATTGTACAAGTTTTGAAATTCTAAAATTTTGAATTTTTGAAAATTTAACTAAAGTTTTTGTTTAATCCTTTTTCTTGTTGAAGCTAAAATTTTTAATATTTCAGTAGTTTCAACAATTAAATCATTTAATTTATTTTCTGTAACGATATCTGCTTCTACCAAAATTTCAAACCAAAACAATGTCTCATCGGCCTCTTCAACACAGATACAAAGTTTAGAATAATATTCTTTTGTAGACCTTGCTCTGCAAGCTGCTCTAAAATTTGCAGCTACTGAGGTAGAACTACGTATAAATTGGTTTCCAATTATTTTAATAATCTCATCTTTTTTTAATTGGGCATACATTTTTATTACCCTAACGGCGAGTTTTTTTGTTCGGTTCTTTAAATCTTCATTAAAATTTTCCATGAGTTTATTTTATTTAATTCAAAACTTCTCAATTTCCCAATTTCATAACTTACTTAAAGAGCTGTTTCAACTATTTTTTTAAATTTATCTAACTGAAAAGGCTTTTTTATCCAACCAGTAGCACCTGCTTTTTTTGCTTCCATTTTCTTTTCCCTGTCTGTTTCACTACTGAGCATTAGTATTGGTATTTTTTTATACTTTGGTAGTCGTCTAAGTTTTGTAACAAGTTCCGCACCATTCATTACGGGCATTCTATAGTCCACAATTATTAAGTCAAAATTATTTTCATTTGCAGCTGCAATTTCATATGCTTCTTGTGGGTTACTAGAAGCTATAACCTTAAAACCCGCTGTAGTTAAACTTGATTTCATAACAATTACATTTGTTTCAAAATCATCGACAATAAGTAATTTTTTAATTTTGTTTTTTGAAATATCCGGTTTGTATGAAAGGTCTTCTGAAAAGAAAATTTCAGCTTGTGGATATTTTAATATCGTTTTTAGCATTTCGTAATTATCACTTTCTTTAAGCAAATATCCTCGAGCACCCACTTCCATAAGTTTTTCAATATAAGATTCATTATCATACATTGACAAACCAATAATTACTAAACCGGGATATTTAGCTAATGCTTTTTTTGTTGCTTCAATACCATCCATTAGAGGCATTTCTATATCCATAAACACAATATCCGGCTGTTTAGATGTTAATAGTTCCAGAAATTCTTCACCATTTGATGCCTCACCAATTATTTCAACTTCGCCTGCTGTTTTTAAAGTTTCGATTAGAGATTTTCTAAATACGACTTTGTCTTCTACTAAAATAACTTTTTTCATTTTTTATAATTTTAATTTTTTGAAGCATGTAGAACTTATAAATAAAAACTGTTCTTACAAATTCACACATGCAAAATACTATTTATTATGTTGTTTGTATTTACCAAATTATTTGACAGAAATATTAATACGAAAACACATTTGCTATTCTTAAACTTTCATTTTATTATTTTTCCAATATTTTCACTATTGTTTCAAAAGAAAAATCATTTTCTAAATAAATAAGCTCATTATTAAGATTGTTTTTTATTTCTGTTGTATTATCGTTTCCATTTATTAAAAACACTTTTATTTTTTTTGTATTTTCCAATAAGGTAGAAACGAAATTATTATTCCGTTTAATAACAGACTGATCAATTATTACCGCATCAATATCTTTTTCTTTCATGAAAAAAATTGACTCAGTAGCATTCTGTGCTTTTAAAACAGTATAACCACATTTGAATAAAAAATGTCTTAAACTCAAATGTTGACTTTCCGACCTATCGACAAACAGAATTGTTTTGTGAGATTTTAAGAAAGGAAGGTAATGATTAATTTCGCAAGAGAAAACAAAAGAATCAGCTTTTCCGGCAATCAATTCTTTAATTCCTTCGTAATTATTCCCTGTTTTGATAAAATAACCATGTGCCCCCACATCAATAAGTTTTTGAATATAAATTTCTTTCTCATAGCTCGACATACCAATTATTTTAATATCAGGATAAAGTGAGACGATCTTTTTTGTAGCCTCAAACCCATTCATATATGGCATTTCAATATCCATAAATATTAGTTCAGGTTTGTTTGTTTTTATTTTTTCAAGAAGTTCTAAACCATTTTCTGCTTCTTCAATAAACTCCACATTCCCTATCCCTTCAAACTCTACTTCATAAATCTCTTTAAGCACCTCCTTGAGCGCTTTTCTAAAATCTTTAGAATCATCAGTGATCATTAGCTTTTTTATCATTGTGCAAAGGTAAACACAGAAGCTGTAGCAAGTATAAGTGTGTATACGGCTTTTTCTACGTAAAAATACGTATAGACAAATAATAAATTAGGAGAATTTGAAATATAATCGTTATAATAACTCAGTAAAGGATGAGAAAATTAAAATTGTATCCTTACAAAGTAGGGACGGTCTTTGTTGTTCAATTCTTAGAGCTTGTAGATTTAAGCGGCTCTGGTTTAAATATTCCGGGATTCTTATTTTTCAATATTTTATATTAAGTATCAGGTAATTAGAAATTGGGTTACTATTCAGTTTGCTTATAGACCACATAAACAATTATATGCCACAGATTAAC
>JAOZNO010000926.1 GCA_029933755.1 Bacteroidales bacterium
GTAGTAATTTCCAGAAATTTATCAGTAATCTCTTCATTTGGTTTTACCAAACGATTTCCAGCCTTATCATAAAACTCATTTGAATGAAAATCTTCATTTTTTACACATCTTGTCGGTATGTAACTTCCGGTTCCTGTAATAACACTATAAATTGCGCTGCTCATAATAATCTCCCCAACTTTTTTTTTACTTCACCTAATTGATGTAAAACCCTTAAATTACTAAAATGATTATATCTATAATATTATGCAATAGTAACTTACAATTCAAAAACTATAAGTTATATTAATTGATAGTCTTATAATCTATCATTTAATTGCCGACAAAGCTAATAAATTAAATAGTTAATATGTATTTTAAATGTGTATCATTGTCCATAAATCTATAAAAAAAATTCATGCACGCATACAGAGAATTCTACAGTTTTATTCTATCAAGAAGGTATAACGTAATTATTAAAGGTGTCGAAATAATAAAATCAAATTATCCAAAGCTTATTCTACCAAATCACATATCACATATCGATCCTCAAATAATGACAGTAACCATTTATAAATATACTGATTTTGTGCCACTTGCGGCTGAGCGATTTTTTAATATCCCCATAATTAAATTCTTTCTAAAAGGACTACATGCAGTTAAAATACCCGATTTTAAAAAAGGAAGTAAAGATCCTGAACTTTTACAAAAAATAAATTCACAAATTATTGATGCCTTTAAAAACAATAAAAGTGCAATGATATTTCCATCAGGACATCTTTCAACTAATGGTATCGAAAAAATTCACAACAAGCAAAGTGCTTATTCAATTGTCTCTATTTTACCTAATAACACACGAGTTATTGGTGTACGAATAAATGGTCTTTGGGGCAGCATGTGGTCAAAAGCCTGGAATGGCAAACGACCTATTTTTCTGAGTACATACTTAATGGGTATTGTCTATTTTTTTGCAAATCTAATATTCCTTTGCCCAAAAAGAAAAGTAACAATTGAGTTTGTTGACATTACTGATGAAGCTAAAAATAAAGCACAAAAAGACAGAAAAACTTTCAACAATTTTTTAGAAGACTTTTATAACAAAAATGGTCCTGAAAAGCCAACTTTTATTAGGCACTTATTTTATTTTCCTAGGATAAAATCTAAAGTGTCTAAATAATTATTATTACTTTTCAAATTCCATGTTTCGGATAACAACAAAACCAATTTTATTAATAATTATATATTTTATACTAATTTTTAAAATACTTGATAGGTTGTGTTAATTTTGCTTTTCATTTAGCAAACAATGATATATATTTATCACTCCTAAGAAAAAGTAGAATATCTAATAATAATATTTACACTCATGACAAATCTGGAACTTAAAAACATATGGTTTAACAACTATCAAACAGCAGAAGAACAGTTAAATAAAATGACCGAAGTGAAAGGCTTAATAAGTGCTTTCAACTCAAATATTGATGCCGTTATAAAAGTTTCAGGAAAGCAAATTGAGGAAATTATTGCCCAGCACAACATGAATTCAGACTTGTTACTTGCTGATGGAAAAACTAGTATTGAAACAAGCGAAGATGCTATTAGAGGTTTAATAAAATGTTTTAAGGCTGGAATGGCAGAAGAGTGGTTAATTGGCAATGTTGAAGTTTTTAATTGGCTAAACAAAGCCTTAGGATACGATAATTTACAAATGGGTGGTCAAGGTGGTATTGTTGCAAATGCAATGGCAGTTTGCGGTGTAAATCCTGTTTATGTTCATACTGCATCTTCACCCAAAGAGCAGTCAAAACTGTTTTTAGACTTACCCAACCTGCTAAATGTTAACAAATTGGGAGAATTACAAAAAGCAAATACAATTGATAGAACAAGCAACACTCCTCTTATTCACTGGATAATTGAATTTAATAAAGGCGATAAGATATTTATAGATGCGATAGAAATTACATGCCCAAAGGCTAACCGTTTTATAGCAACATACGATCCGTTAAATTTTAAGCTTGCTATTGATGAAGCTTTTGATAAAAAAATGTGTGAGCCATCAACAAAGTTCGAATATATTATTTTATCAGGATATCAAATGCTACAAAGTAAGCTACCTAGTGGCGAT
>JAOZNO010000132.1 GCA_029933755.1 Bacteroidales bacterium
AGCTTTAAGTTCTGAGAAACAAATTCCCTGTCTGCTTTTTGGATATGCGTTAATGCTTCTTTCATTGCTTTATCTGCTCCAATTATTTTTGCGGTTGCCAAAATTTCGTAGGCTTCCTTCTCCAGATTTTTTTCATAGCTAAGTCGATTTTGAATATAAGCATCATAATACGCCCGCATGACCAATTGCTGCCATCTCCAGTTTTTTGCTAACTGCGGATTTTCTTCCTCCATCTTTTTCCAAGTAATCAAGGTTTCAGCAATCACTTTATTGCCGAGTATTGGACCTACCCAATTTTGCTCCAAAGACATTATTCCATCAGCAGCTTCTTCTGCTACTTTTGCTCCGAAGAAAAACCGACAATATTCAACGACAATATTTTTTACATCACTTTTGGAATCCCATCCCAGCTGACTCCATACAACTTTATTCACATCATCATGAATTCCATCTGAATAGGTGATAAATCCATCTGTATAGATAGCATCCCGATTGTGGATTTTTGCATAATAAAGTGGTTGTGGGTTACAAGGTTCCCTTCCTAAAGTTAGTGCAAAAGCCTGATCCCATCTCTCAACCGGATATGAGCACCTTACGGTATGTGTAATGTCAGGATAGGAACGATGCATATATTTTTCAGGTAAATACTCACGTTCTAAATCAATTGGAGGACTACTTGGCCCATAAATAAGTCCTTTGAGCCAGTCAGGATCATTATCTTCTAAATATTTAAAGAAATATTCTGCTTTCTCTCTATTAAAACCTTGTAAGGAAACCCAAATACCTGCATTTGGATGGTATTTATGAAGAATTTCGGATAAATCTTTTAAATATGGAATTAAATCTTTAGGATGATTTTCACCTGGGTCACCTCCCGGTACGAATAATCCATCAAGCCGTGGACACCTGGCAAAAAATGCTTCTTGCTCATCCAGACCTTCCTGATGTGCATTTTTTACCGTTAAATCATGCGGGGCAGGAGTCCAAACCCAATAGTCTACATCATATTTATTACAGATATTACTTAAATGTACCTCCATTTCCTGGGGGTTTACTTTAAAATGAGGACTTGATGAAGGATCCTGAAATGGAATATTTTCAAAACTATTAGCACCAAAGATTATTTGTTCCCTAAAATGTTGATCGAACTGTTCAACTGTCCATGAATCCCATGAATTAGCCGTGTTCCTATATCCGAATTGATGACCACGTAGTGCATATTCAGGAGATGTTGAAAAATCAATTTTATTGGCAATTGTAATCTGTTGGTCTTTCATGTCAGCCATTCGCAGCAGCTTACCAATTCCATAAAGAACGCCCCTTGCATCGCCACCAATAATCCATAAGATATCTTTTCCATTTTTATTTTCATGAAAAATACGATAGCCTTCTTTTTTAAACTCAGGTATAGTATCTCCTAAACTATTTGGAACAGCTACTCCATTCAATTCTTTTTCTCCACTTATCGCTAAAGCAATAATCGTATTATTATCCCAGTTTTTACTTAGTTCAAGTTTTAAAGAGCTTCGTTTGTTAATTTCTTCCTGTAAAATTTTCACCGCTGTTTCTTGAACAGGTGATTTAATTGTTGGTGAAATCAGGATCGTTGCTTTGGATAAGTCTAATTGTTTTTCTATTGGGTTTGAGCAGGATGCAATCATCCCAATTATTAATATTACTAAGCAGTTTCTAAGCATAGAGTCTATATTTAATTAAATATATTGATGAAAAAATCTAATCTTTTTTATAAAATAATACCAAAGCTGGAATTTCCTGCTTTTCAATTCCTGGTCCTTGCCAGGATACTTTTAGCCCATTTCTACCACCTTCCTGAAAATACTTTACCGAGATAGGGTGGAGCCCGGCTTTTAATGTTACGGATTTGTTAATCTCTACAATAGGATGAAGCCCATCATTATTTAACAACATATAACCATCAATATACAATCGCCCCCCATCATTAGTTGCAAGGTAAAATGTGTATTCCCCTTCTGTAGGAATATTTATATAAGCTTCATAATCAAAAGAAAAGAACTGTTCTTTTTCTCTTGGTTCAATGCTAAACTGCGGAATAATACCCGTTTTTAATGGGGCTACATCCAAAAAGTCATTGACCATACGATATATTCCATGTGTATATTTATAGGAAACACCTTGTTTAACATCTTTTAAATGAACGGTCTCTATTTCGCCCACTTTGTTAATAACCGCCACAGCAGGCAAACTTTTTTGTTCTCCTTTATAGGCATTCATTTTAATTGTGGTCGTTTTATTTATTGTAAATGATTCTTTGTATAAAAGCGAGTTTTTATCGGGTTCTGAACCATTAAGTGTATAATAAATTTTAGCATCTTTTGTGTCACATGCCAATTTCACCATTTGTTCCTTGCTGAAAGTTTTTTCTGTTTCTGAAATGTATGGTGTTGTTACAATTGGTTCAATATCCACTACTTGTGGGTGTGCTTTATTAATAGGCCATTCTTTATTAGGTTCTGAGCCCATAAGCAAAACCAGTTTTCCACCTTTTACCAAATCAGTATGTTTAAACCAGAATTTGTTTAATGTCTTACCGTTTAAAGTAGCTGATTGTATATATCTATTTTTTGAAGATGAATTTTTGGCTTCAATAATAAACTCCTTACCTTCATAATAATCCTGATCTAACTGTATCGTTATCTTTTCAAATATAGGCCCTGACAATTCATAAACAGGATTAACTGAAGCACCTCCATCCATTTGGAAAAGTCCCATAGCACTCATTACATACCATGAGCCCATTTGACCCTGATCTTCATCACCATGATAGCCGTTAACAGGATCAGTACCGAAATAATTATCTAAAACTTCGCGTACCCAATATTGCGTTAGCCATGGCTTTCCTGAATAATTAAAGAGCCATGGTGCTTCCATATTTGGCTGGTTTCCAATATTTACAAAATCAGTGGTAAAATACGGACGGGAATTTTCAAATCCTTCTTCTAATCTCTTATTAAATTCATCAACTCCCATTAAGTCAATTAATCCTTTTAAATCATGGGGTGCAAACCAACTAAATTGCCAGGCATTTGCTTCTACATAGGCATTTGATCCAAAACCGAAACTATGTCCGGAGTCACCGGCACCTTTTATTGTGGTAAATTCTTCAAGCCAGGGGCCACCAGAATATTTAGGCCGGATATATTTTGTGGATGGGTCGAAAACATTGCGGTAATTTTGTGCACGTTGCATAAAGTATTTATAATCGTCCATTTTACCTAATGATTTAGCCATTTGCGCCACGCACCAGTCATCATAGGCGTATTCAAGTGTATTTGATACAGGGCCTTCGTTGGCAGGAACATATCCTATTTCCATGTAGGTCTTCAAATTTCGGTTACCAGCATAGCCACCACACTCATGGGGCTGTCCGGGGTTCATCTGAATTTCTTTCATGGCCTTATATGCTTTTTCAGCATCAAAGCCCCGGATTCCTTTTTGCCAGGCATTCACAATAAATGGTATTTGATGTGCGGCTACCATAATACTTGCATATTCAAGTCCGCCCGGGGCATCATGCAACCAACCATTTTTATCATATAATTCTAATAATGATTTTACCCATTCTTCTGATTTGTCAGGGCTTACTAAACTCCAAACCTGATTTAGGTTCCAGAAAGAACCCCAAAAGGCATCTGCACCATAAATTGAGAAATCCTGACTATTTACCTGTTGAATATTTTCACAGGCATCTACATATTTTCCATTTACATCACTATATATTGTTTTAGAACTATAGGCACGATAAAGGTTTGTATAAAACTTCATTTTATCAGTTTCTGTACCTCCCTCTACTTTTATTTTACCGAGTAGTTTATTCCAAATTTCCCTGGCATTATTGTGAGCGGCATCAAAACTCCAATCAAATGCGTCCATTTCAGTTTTAAGGTTAAGTCTTGCCTGATTTATACTTACATATGAAATAGCAGTTTGCATTAAAACGGTTTGCTCATCACTTAAATCAAATTTCAGGAATGCTCCGATATCTAAATCTTCTGTTACCTTTATCTTGTTCGTATTATTAAAAATGTCTGATCCTTGCCAACCTCCCATAGAGGTAAATGGACGATTAAAACGAGCCACAAAATGAAGGATGTATTCATTCCACTGACCTGCTTCACGTTTTACATAGCCTTCAATTTCTGTATCGCTTACTTTTGTAATTGCAGCATCAATAATTGTTGATGGTTCTTCCTCAGTTATCTTAAAATCGAAAAGTATCTGTGCACTTTCTGTTTTAGGAAATGTATAACGCTGAAATCCACCACGGGTTGTTGCTGTCAGTTCTGCTTTTATATTGTAATCTTTTAAAAGAACTGAATAGTAGCCGGCAGAAGCCTTTGTATTTTCATTATTAATTCTGGAGCGATATCCTGAATCGGGATCATCTTTTGTTCCAGCTAATATTTTAAGTTCCCCGGTTGTTGGCATAGTAATAAAACTTGCCATCATCCAAGAATGTACATGCCCAAAGCCCGAAATACTATTAATTTTATATTCATAACCGGCACCGAGTTTATATTGGCCTTCATCTGTATTGTCGGGGCTTAATTTCACCATCCCGAAAGGCAAACAAGGCCCGGGGAATAGCATCCAACGGGAACTGGATGTGCCAAGTAGGGGGTTAACATAATCTGCAAGTTCTTTTTTTGTTGAATCTGGATTACAATTAATTAAAAGTGTCGCTAAAAAAAGTATTGCAACAATTCGTATTACTAGATTTTCATTTTTTTTCATTTTCATAATATATGTATTTTCTTCTGTTAAGCCTTAAGCTAGTGAGTTACAATGAATTCATGCTTGCCTGATTCTATTTTATAATGTACATAATTAGCAGTAGAACCAATTAGAACTAAATTAGATTTGTCATTGTTTAGAACTTCGGAGACCGATTCATTTAAACTCTTATTTATTGGCACGTAAACATCTGCCAACATATTTGCGGGGATTTCAACTATTAATCTCAATTCCAACTTGTTATTCTCCCAATTCACCTCTACTTTTCCTTTAATTGTTTCAATAGAAGCTGATACATATGGTAAGGATTCCGGAATAAAAGGTTTAATGATAATCTGTTCACAAGCAGGATAATTTTCATTGAGATTGATACCTGCCAGCGTTTTGTAAAAAAAAGCATCAATGCTTCCTGTCATTACATGATTATGCGATTGTTTAAGCGTCCAGAATTCACACATGGTTGTGTATTTTTCCACCATGTCACCCCAGCTGGGATATCCTGTTTGAGTGGCAAGCATATAGGCAACATCAGCTCTTCCTTCCTGACATAATGCATCAATCATATATTTAGATCCAAGCACACCGGTTGATAAATGGCCTTTGTTTTTATAAATAATATCATCTACCAGATTTTTAAGTACTGCATCTTTATATTTATCCGGAACAATCCCTAAATATAAAGGAAAGGCATTTGCCATTTGACTACCTTTGTTATATTCTTTTTTTTCAGTGTTAAAATATTTTTTGTTATAAGCATTTTTAATAGTTTTAGCCTTATTTGAAAAATATTCAATGTCTTTTTCTTCATCCAAAATTTTCGCAATCTTTGAAATGATTTTTGAATTCCAGAAATAGAAAGCTGTTGGTACAGATTCCGGCTCACCTTCTTCCCATCCTTCAACAAGACTTCCCCAATCCCCAATCCAACCCTGTTTGAGAATATTATTTTGTGCCTCTGAGTCGAGAAAGGCCATATACTTTTTCATCGCTTTATAATTCTCCCGAAGTATCTTTTTATCACCGTAATAAATATAATATTTCCAAATTAAAATGATATAAGTACTACTCCATTCCACACCTTCATCTTTTATATATGGGCGAGGGGAAATGATTGGAATATCTCCAGTTAAAGAGTCCTGATTTTTTCTAATTCCAGTTATCCAATTATGGTAAAATAAGGGCATATTAAAATTAAACATTGCCTCTTCAATAGTAACCTGTGCATCACCAAACCATCCAAGCCGTTCATCACGTTGTGGACAATCCAGGGGGAAACCAATCATATTACTTTTTTGTGACCAAACAGTGGCCTTATGGATTTTATTTATGGTCTCGTTTCCACATTCAAAATGACCTGTTAATTCATTATTTGAATGAACTACACATCCTTGAACATTTTCAATTTCCAATAAATCCGAATTACTTGTTACTTCAACATATTTAAAACCATAAAAAGTAAATCTTGGCTCATAAGTTTCAGAACTATTACCTTTTAGAATATAAGTTGCTTCTGCTTTAGCATGTTCATTACTTGTGATATCAATTGAACCATCTTCATTTATATCTTCCGCAAATTGTAGGTGAAGTTTTGTTCCTTTTTTTCCATTGACGGTAATTTTTGCCCAGCCGGAAAAATTCTGTCCCATATCATAAACCAAAGCACCGGATTTGGGTTTGAAAACTTTAACCGGCTCTATGATTTGAACAAGTTTGATTGCTTGCATGTTTTGAGATCGCAACTCACCTTTAGGTGATTCTATAACACTTACCATATCCCAGTTTGAATCATCAAAATCAGGTTTAGACCAATTTTCACTTTCCTGGGTCGCATCATAAAATTCACCATCATAAATGCAATTATAAAGAATTGGGCCAAGTTTAAATTTCCAGTTTTTATCAGATTTAATAACTGTTGTTTCTCCATTTTGATAGGTGATTTGTAACTGTAATATTGCCTTTTTAGCTCCAAACCATTGCATTCTATATTCCTTCCACCACTTTTTATAGGGATTGTACCAACCATTCCCAAGGTGAATTCTAAAAGTGTTTTTACCTTTTTTTAATTGAGTTGTTACATCATAGGTATCGTATAAAATTTCTTTAGCATAATTTGTTTTTGCAGGAGAAAGAACGTGGTCGCCAACCCTGTTACCATTTAAGTAGAGCTCATAATATCCAAGTCCTGTAACAAAAACTTTTGCGCTTTTTATGTTTTTCTTACATTCAAATTCATTTCTTAAAAGAAGTGAACGACCTTCGTGAATAATCGTATCTGTAAGTGTAGATTGTTCTTCTACAGATTTTAAAAACCCATTTGGTAAAGATAGTCCTGACTTTGGATTAGCCCCAATCCATTTTGCCACCCAATCATTTTGTTTGAGTAATGCAGTTCCAAAACCTGTGATTTTACTCTCGTATAATATATCATCCTTATCCCAAACATGCACTTTCCAATAATAATTGGTGTTACTTTCCAGATTTTTGCCGGCATAATAAATTTGATTGCTTAATGAATTATTTATTTTTCCTGAATCCCAGATTAAATCAGATAAATCTTTATTTTTTGACACAAATATTTGATAGGCAGTTTGTTTTTGTCCTCTTATTTTAGAAGATAAAACCCAACTAAACCTTGGATTTGATATGTCAATATTAATGGGGTTTGCAGCATATTCACATTTGAGATTTTTAATTCCTAGTTGAACAAATTCATTAGATGATATATGCTTTTCACAGCTTATGAAGATTAGAAGAATTAGAATAGTAAAAATTTTTCTCATTTTATTGTCTCAATGTTTATAGAAATACTCTTATGTCAGTTAGCAAAATTAATTTAAAAATGATGGCTAATACTCTAATTAGCGTTCATCAATGAGACTACTCCGTAAATATTAATTCTCTGAATTCATCCGCTTAGCGGGTTTTTAACAAGCAGGCATACAGATTGATGCCTTTTTACTTTTTATAAAACGACCCACTTAGCGGCTTTTCGATGTCTCCTCTACAGTTAGATTTCAAGTTCCCAAGTTCCCCTGTACGGTTTACTTAATTTAGAATTTGCACCATCATCATCAATAAATTTCTCATTCACTGGATTCCATAGTAATGGACGTTCCAGCTCGTAAGTCATATTCAATATATTACAAACCGTTGCAGTACGATGCCCTATCTCTATATCAGAAACTGGTTTCGTGCGATTTTTTATAGCATCTATCCAATCCTGATAGTGATTAGTACTCACATATAAGTGATCGTCAGTTTCCTTTAGCTTTACATTCAAGATCGATTTTTTATTTGCACGTAACCAGTCGCGGCTTACTTCAATTATACCTTCCTTCCCAATAAATTGAACTGCATTTGTTTCACCCCAATTTTCATGTGTAACAACAACCCCGTTCTTATATTTCATTTTTGCACCTACAATGTCACGTTTGTTTTCCGGTGGG
>JAOZNO010000133.1 GCA_029933755.1 Bacteroidales bacterium
ATAACGATACATTTAGGGGTCTATGTGGGTAATTAATTTATGTGTGGTGCCTAAGACTGAAACACCAATTGAGTTTGTAATTCAATTTGGCTATTCAGAGACTAGTGAATCAGGTAAAAAACTCTACAAAAAAATCAAACGAAGTTCAGGACTTTCAATCAAACCAAGATACTGGAATGAGAAATCAAAATCCGTTAGGGAAAGTTTTCAAGAGGCTGCAAATTATAATTCGAGGTTAAATGAAATTGAACAATTTGCAAGCCAGATTAGGAAAGATTTTTTACAGGAAGGAAAACATCTATCACTTGAGATATTCAAAGAACGCTTTGATATATTCTTAAAAGGTGAGAAACCTAATCCTTTAGCTTTCGATTTTGTGAGTTTTGCAGAATATATAGTTAGCAATAAAGAAAAAAAACAACATAAACGGATATTGAACCAAACACTTAATGTTGTAAAAAGGTTCTCAGCCAATACTAAGTTTCGTTTAGATTTTGAAACAATTACCTTTGATTTTTATAATTTGTTTGTTTCTTATTTAAATAAACAGGGTTATGCTAAAAACACAAAAGCGAAACACATTAGTAATGTGAAATACTTTATGAATGAAGCCTTAAAAAGAAAACTTCACACAAATTTAGATTTTTCAAGTTTTAAAGCACCTAAAGAAAGAGTGCAAAATATATATTTAAGTGATGCTGAAATTGAAAAACTCTATTCATTAGATTTGAACTCAAACCTTCGTCTGGAAAAAGTACGTGATTTATTTTTAATTGGATGCTATACTGGTTTAAGGTTCTCTGACTTTTCGCAAATACACAGATCTAACATCAAAGGAAGTATTCTTGAAATAAAAACACAAAAAACCGGACGCTTGGTTAAAATTCCTTTGAGACCGGCGGTGAAAGAAATTTTGAACAGATATAATGGTAATGCGCCAAAAGCAATTAGTAATCAAAGGATGAATGATTATTTAAAAGAGATTGCGAAATTAGCTGAATTGGATGATCCAATTTTAAAATATAAAAGCAAAGGTTTAAAGACTGTAACTGAAACATATAAAAAATACCAATTGGTATGTACGCATACTGCCAGGAGAAGCTTTGCAACAAATTGCTATAAGGCAGACATACCAGTAAAACATATAATGATGATAACAGGGCATACAACTGAAACAGAGTTTTTTAAATATATCCAAATTGATGAAACAGAAAATGCAGAAATGCTTTTAAATCATGAATATTTTGGAGCAAAATAAGAATTAGAACTTTGAGATTGATGATATGAGGATAAATTTAGAACAATAATTAAAAAGTTTCAAACAGACAAGATGAGCAGTAAATTACTGAATGATAGCACGAAAGAAGAATTCTATAAAGAAATATCGATTAATCCAAACTTTATGGGGAAGTTGGATGAATATGAATTGGAAAGCGTGAAATTATTTGCAATAAAAAAGTTTCAAACAGAAAATCAAATTACAGAAGAACCTTCTTTTAATTTGGAATCATATAAAGAAGAGTACGAGAAAGCAGGTCGAATATGTAGGTTGATAGATGATTATTTAGTCAACAAAAAGAATGAAAAGACACAGAAGAGTTATTTCACCTTGGATAGACTGTGGTATGAACTAATAACTATTGAAACTATTTTTAAACTACAAACAGGGAAGTATAGAGAAATTGAACAAGATTCTAATTGTAAGCTTTTCAGTCATATTACCCCTCCTATTGAAGGATATTATTTTGATAGGATTGACATATTTTCAAATGTAAGTTTATTTAATTTACAGGATTATAAGATTTTCATTTCTGAAAACTCAGAAAAGAAGCCTATAATAAATGAAATAAAAGAAATATTGGAATATGCTAAAGATATTGAAAAGCATTATTCAAAAGAGATTGCTGAAAAAAGGGGTTTGTTGGAAGAACAAATTCTGAAAGCACAAAAGGACTCAAGTGACAATGAAGTAATAAGTGAAGAAAAGAATTATGCAATCATTTGGATTCAAAATTATCATATTAATAAAGTGAGAATTGATAAAAAGGATGATGCAAATCATTTTAAATTATTGGAAGAACCAGCATGTGCTAATTCCTATCATAATTCTGACCTAATTAATATTTGTCTATTGATAAAAGATTTTATTGAGAAGTTTGACTTGGACAAGTACGCTAAAAAACAACCAGACAAAAAAGAAGTGGATGAACAATTAATGCTAACTGATATTTTAAAGAAAACATCTTACTGGAGTTATCTTAAAGATGAACTAGCTAAGAGAAGTTTAATAGACATAAATACAGGGATTGCAAATGATGAGAAAAAAGGTAATATCAGTTTATTTATTGCTTTAGTAAAACATCTACATTCAAAAGAATACTATGTTGACAATAAAAAACCCACCAATAATGAAGTTTTAATAATCTTAAAAAACACCTTCGGTATCACATGTGGTATTGATTCATGTAAAAGGACAAAAGGTACGGATCATATATTTGATTTTATAAAATATGCTACCTAAATTGTAACCGGTAAATAAATAATACACAAAATACACAAAGTGTATTTTGTGTGCCAATGGCACTGTAATAGAGTAAGATATAGCTATATCTTTGTAGTCAAATATTTATTGTAATTTTTGATTTATGAATGATATACTTTTCACCCCACTTCGCCTAAATGAATTGGAAGTATTAATCGAGAAATCGGTTGAACGTGCTCTTTCAAAGATGAATTTGCGAGCTGAGCCTGTCGTTAATCAAGAAAGCAAATTCGGAGATATAGACTGGCTACGTAGCCAACACCCCAAGCATCCTGCGAAGGCAACAGTTTACGCCAATATTTACAACGGAAAAATTCCTAAATACTTAATCTTCAAGCCTAAAGGAACTAAGCAAGTACTTTTTCACAAAGATTTAATTTTAAAGTGGATAAATGATGGTTTCCCCTCTGAGTCGCAACTTAAAGCCTAAGTTCAAAACAATAAAATAACAATGGCAACAGCTATTATCAAATCTAAAATATCAAAGTTGATTAGCGCACAGGCTAAAAGGCTTATGAGCTTATATCCTACTAGCGAAGAGTGGTCGACCGCCATTATTATCCTGACTTTAATAAAGTTCGGAACTATGGCAATCTCTGCTTATGCTGCATATTCTTTCTTTTTAAGCTACACTTACCCTATAATTAAACAAATAGAATTAAGTAGAATCGCCACAGTAATTATACTTGTTCTACTGGAAATAATTACAGCTGTTTTTTTAACTAAGTTTTTTAAATTCTTTTTTAAGAAAATGTACCCCTCTACTTTTCTAGTTTCTCTTGTCGTTGTAGGATTTTACTCATTGTCTTTCAATTCTTCGACCAATGGCTTGGCACAACGGCAATCTATTAAAGAGGATAATTCCAATGAGATTAAACAAGAATTAATACAGATAAAGCATCAACTTAAAAGTGAGCATACAAAAAACATACAAAATCTTGACAAATTAATAAATGACATTCGGGCGAATCCTGTGGCATGGTCAAAAGGTCAAAGAACTTATCTGTCTAAAGAGCAACAGAACAACATTATAAAGTTAGCTCTACAGAAAGCTACAATTACAAAATCACACGAAATACTACTTGAAAAATTAGACAAACAATTTCAAGAAAAGATAGCACAGAATCAGTTAACCAAATTAAATACAGCCAACAAATATTATTCAATCATGGCTATTATTATGGTTATGCAATTTATTGTAACCGGTATTCTAATCTTTTTTCTTCATCTGATTTACCTTCAGGAACATGATTGTAATCTCGATTATAAATTCACACATAATCCTATGCCTATTAAGGAGAGACATTCTTCTGGGACTCAAGAGGACTCTGCACACAAAACACCAAAAACAAACATAACCAGACACCAAATAAATAGTAACAAAGAATATTTCAAAAAGCATAAAGAAATTGTAGGTGCTATACTTATACATACTCATGAAAATCAAGTGTTTTTATCAAATACCGATATAAATACAAAGATATTGCCGAGGCTTACAAATGTAAAATATAAGTCAGTATCGCTCATAAGAAAAGTGTTTGCTAAAATGCAAGCCTTCGGCTTTATAAATTTAGCATCAAAACTATAATCAAAAGCAAACCTATTAAAAATGAACATCATGCACGGCTGGGTAAGAATTCAGAGAAAAATAACAGAGTGGGAATGGTACAAGGTGCCAGAAATGGCTCATTTATTCATGCATTTGATTATAAGAGCTAATCATGAAGATGGCAAATGGCAAGGTATCGAAATAAAGAGAGGTCAACTAATCACCGGAAGGAAAAAACTACATTTTGAGACGGGTATCTCAGAACAAAGTATCAGGACATACCTAAAACGTTTAGAAAGAAGTGGCGAAATCATCATTGAACCAACCATTAAGAATTCGCTTATAACCATCTGTAAATATGGTCATTATCAAAAAAGGAAAAGTGAGATCAACCAGCAGTCTAACCAACAACTAACCAACAATCAACCAACTATTAACCAGCAGCTAACCACTAACAAGAATGAAAATAATAAAGTGAATAATAAAGAAAAAAAATATAGCTCTGAAATTTTAAATTTTTATAATGAAATTGTTGGTCTATTCCCGGAAAGAGCCCAGCCCAAAAACAAATCTCAAAAAAACACATGGCTCGAAACCTTAAGCAAGTTGCAAACTATTGAAAAATACAGCCTGCCCGAGCTCAAAAAGATTATAAAAAGCACACGTAAAAACTCTTTTTGGGCTAAAAATTTCCTTTCCGCAAATAAGCTCAGGAACAAGAACAAAGAGGGTGTAATGTGGGTGCATGTGTTTGCGGAAATTGCAAAAAATGAAGCAATAGGTTTTAAAATAAAAGAGAATGAGATGCAAGAAATAATTAAAGACCCCAACAGATTTAAATTTTAAATAAATGGATATTTTTGAAACATTTAAAAACAATATGATGAGGCAGGATAGTAGAATCATTAAGTATAGGGATGTTAATACAACTTTGGCGAAAAAACTAATCCGAAAAATTGCTTTGCAAAATGAAGCTAATTTTGAATTTACAGAAAACAACAAACGAATCTATGAATTACTTTTCCAATATTTTACCGGGAATCCAGAGTTTGAAAAACAAAGAATGCCTGGTTCTGATTTGTTAGGTTCATTAGATAAAGGCATCCTAATTTTCGGGCCAGTCGGTTGTGGTAAATCATTTGTGCTTAAAAATATTTTTAAAACTCACACGTCTAAACATCTCAATATTAATTCATTTCAGATTTTTCAATATTCAGAGGTTAAACTTGGATATGAGACAAATGGAGCAAGCGTACTTGCCCCTTTGGGAAATTTAATAAGTGGTTTAGGCGGGATAAGGCGAAACGATACTAAAACAGTATTAATCGATGATTTTCTATCGAATGGTTCAACGGCAACTCATTTTGGAAGCCAGATTGAATTTGCTGATGAGTTAATCAATATTCGATATGAGGCATATAAGCACAGTAGGAAACTAACGCATTTCACAACTAACTTGTATCCCAAGAAACTATCAGAAATTCTTGATTATAGGTCAATATCCCGCCTAAGGGAAATGTGTAATTTTATAGTTCTGGAAGATAAGGATTGGCGGGTAAAATAACACCTGTAGGCTTATTCTGCTTGAAGATTCAGTGTTTCAGTATGTGTTAATTTGTTTTACATACACATTTATTTAAATACAATTCAATTTAATACACATGCTACACATTTATTAGAGGCTTATATTTATGTCTCAGTCATATTTATTCGATTATTAGTTGGTTTACAATGTATTGATATTGCTTTAATTCATTAAAAACCTTAAATTTATAGAGAAAGACCATGAAAAAGAAAGATTTATTAACAGGCGAGGAATTTGAGACGAATCGTATTAACCAAAATTTCATTAATGCCAAAAACAGAACCAAGTACTACAATAATAAAGCCCGAGAGCTTCGTAGGAAAACAGCACGCATAAACAAGCCTTTGCACAAGAATTTGCGAATCTTAAATGAGTTGTTGGTCGATAAGTCCGAAATAATACTGCATAAACAATTTTTATTAGGAAGAGGGTATCATTTTATGGTATTTACGCATTACGAACGATATGGCGAGAAAACCCACCCTTCGCTTTACCAATACATAATTATAAAAATGGAAAACGAACAAATTAAAATAATAAAGAAATGATAGACTTTACAGAAATCACTCTTCATGAGCCGCTTCCAGATACTAAAGCTCTTAATTATAAAAACATTGCTTTGACAAATGAAAATAACTACCTAAAAAATGTTATTGCTTTTTTAATTGTTGGCGTGTTTATATATTGGGCATATAGGCATAATAAATCAGTAAAAGAAAAAACAAGATAGAAATAAGTTTCTAATTTATTTTATACAGCCTTAATTTAAAGGTTTCAAGAAAAATCAAATTATGAAGCCACTATAATACTAAACTTTTTACTTAATAAAAACACCTTCTATTTTATCTGTGATTTTGATAACTGTATCATAATCAAACTGCAATAGGGTATCTTTATCTTTTATGTAAGCTGATAAGTATTCTATTGAATAAGTTTCTAAGCCCAGTTTTGAAGAAATTAAATAGCTTACTGTTTCAGCTTCTAACTCTTTTACACCTTTTGATAATTTTCGATTTAATAATTTTATAGGCTTTTTCTTTCCTTGGTAAATTAATTCTTTATGACCTGTATGACCCAAAAATAAATGTGCCAACTCATGTATAAGAACTGAAAAATTTTCTTCTCTACTCATGCCTTGCTTTAAACAGATTTCTAATTTCCCCGAATAGATATTTGTTACATAAGCCCCTTTGAAATAAGAAAGAGGTTTGGTAAATATCTTAATATTTAACATTTCTGCTTGATTTAAGACTTTATTGTAAATACGTTTTTCTAATTTCCCTTTTACTTCATTTACATGGCGACCAAGTCCTTTTTTTAAAAAATCTTCGGGACTTTCCTTTCCTTCTGTATCCATTATATCATAAACAAACATAATAGGCCCGTTAGGTGCTAAAATGATATAGGGTTTGGCATTGCAATTTACTTCTCTGTCAAATTTCTTTTTCCAATATGAAATTCCACCGAAAAAAGTAATCTCACTATTCTGAATATAAACAAGCATTGTATTATATCTTGAATAATGCTTAAATTTCGCAATAAAAGTAAAGAATTTTACAAATTCTTCGCTGTTTTTAAATGTCCAACTTCTTTTTAAAAGCTGGTCTATAGTATATTCATTTTCTTTGTGATTATTCATAATATGCTATTTGCATTAAATAAGATTGCAACTTCTTTTTGAAACTTTTCTGTATTAAAACCTTTGTGTTTACTCAATAGCGAAATACCTAATTTATAGGCTTCTGCTAACAGTTGTAATATTGCTTTTTTATCTGCTTTTTTAACTTGCTCATAATCCAAAAGCAAATACAGCTCAATAACTTTTGTTTTGCGTTTAAATTTAAGCAGCTCTTTTACCTGAACATATTTATTATCCGGGGCAAAGCATTGAAATATAACAAACAGGCTTGTAATGGTTTTGCAGTAATCCTGAAGATTCAGTTTTTTGTTTAAAAGCTCTGTAAGTTTATTACCAATCGTAAATTGTTCAACATGTAAATCATTTTCAATTGCATAGGTTATTTCAAAATCCCTTAATTCAATATCTTCCATAATTATCTGTCTATTTTGTTGCCTAGTGGACGTAACAGTTTAATTTTCCTTTTTGCACATTCCGCTAAAGTTGGATATGCGTATATCTTTTGCTTTTCAGCAATAAGGCAATCTTTTTCCGTTCCATAAAACTGTGGCTGAAAGGTCAAAAATGGATGTGGTAATCCAGCCGGATACCTTCCCGTTTCAAACAAACATGTTTTACCATATTTCCAAACTTCACCAATATGCATGTAAATTTTCCCTTCAATACAATTATAGCACGGAAACCAACCATTTTTTGATACAATTAATGCATATTGCATGCAGGCATCAAAACGATATTCCTTTTCCCTTATACGCCCGATTTCTTTGTCCCTCTTTAATATTCTGTTTGCCGGTATGGTGGTACTGAAAACAAATACTACCGAAACCACGAACAATAAGGATGCAATCTTCTTTATCTCAAGAAGATTTATTAAATTTGTCATACTGAAATGCTTTAAAAATT
>JAOZNO010000927.1 GCA_029933755.1 Bacteroidales bacterium
TAAAAATTTAAAGCTACTGCGTAGTACCTCCGATATATTTTCACTTGTATTAAGTGAATCAAAAACTAATTCATGATACATATTCATATTCTCTACAAACAGTACTTGTACAAGTTCTGCTTTATTTGCATAATGTCTGTAAAGATAACCATCAGAAACATTTGCCTCTTTAGCAATTTGTGAAATAGTTGCTCCATGATATCCTTTTTCTACAATTACTTTTATTGCGGCACATTGTACACTTTCAAGCTTGTCTAAATCTTTGTGACGAGTCATTCCTTATTAATTAAATGAATATTCATTCACAAAAGTATTGATATTTTTTTATATTCACATAATAATTCATCATAAATATGAGAAGAAAAGAAAAAGAAACAGTACAAAGGTCTGAAATTGATAAAATTATAAACAAATCTGATGTGTGTAGAATTGCTTTTACAAAAGATAATTTACCATATATTATACCAATTTCATTTGGCTATGATGGAAATAATTTATTTTTGCATACCGCTTTGGAAGGTAAAAAAATAGAATTTATTGAAGCAAATAATAGGGTTTGTTTTGAGTTTGATACGGATGTTAAAACAATTTCTCATGAAACAATTGGCTGCAAGTGGACTACTGCTTACCAAAGTGTAATAGGATATGGAATAATTTATGAGATTACAGAAAAAACTGAGAGATCTAATGCCCTAAATCAAATAATGTTACATTATTCAGGCAAAGAATGGGAGTTCACAGAAAAAATGTTAAATAATGTTCGTATCTGGAGAATTGAAATTGAAGAAATTACCGGAAAAAAATCTAATATTGAATATTGACAAATATCTAATTTCTGAATTCTAATTTCTAAATTTATTTATCATCCACTGTACAGATTATAGAAAAAGCAGAATGAGCGTCACTAACTTTCTTAAAATTATAGAGTATTTTGTTATCTAATCTTCTGGCAAGCTCAATAATACCAATTTTAACATCTGTATCAGCTATACCAATTTCACTTAGTTTATCTTTATACATTTCTTTTAATAAATCCTTTGAGTTTTCCTTATCAAAAGCAGTGTTTATTTCATCCAACTTTCTACTTATGAAGCTGATATCCCTACTATTAACTAAATTACCAGATGAAAAATAAAACGTACTATTATCATATGCCATCAAGAAATTATTTTCAAATACTGTATTAAAAATACCGTATTTCATAACATTTTCAATCAACTCTACACTTATAAAATATGATTTTCTTATTAGCTGTCTTTTTGTGGTAACTTGCCCTACCCTATCTTCTATATTCCGAAACGTACCGTTAATCTTTTCAAAGTTATTCTCTGGAATAAACAATTTAAATATTGAGTGTTTAATAGCAATTTTATTGGCTTTTTTAAATTCGTTTTCCATATAAGGTAATTTCTAAATCAAACGTAAAATTAGTTAGATTATTGAAATTTTAAAAAATAAAATTTTACACCTTGTCTTTTATAGAATGAAAACGACTTATAAAATGTTTTTGATTCAGGCGGCATTTATTAAGTGGGGTGTTTATTGCAGCATATTAAGTGAATATGCTGAAGATAACTACCCTTTTTAAATTGATTTAGCTATGATATAAGTTTCTGTGAATATACTTCATCTATCCTTTAATCAGCTTGAACATAAAACCTATCTTGAATATAAAAGTGAATCAGAGTGGGTAGATTTTGCTCTGTCAAGTATGGCAGAATCCTTCTACGATGATTTCAGAGAAGTTAATGGTGTAATTATACCATTTTTTATTGAGCGAACTTTTAGCCAAAGAGATAGGATTATGCAGATAAAGAAAATTGAGTTTAATATAAATGCAGATGAAAGCCTTTTTGTAATGCCCAAAAGCAAAGAGATTGAAAAATTAAAATTTTTAGATGGTAAATGGGATGTTAAATTTTATGTATCATGGCAAGGAAGATGGTATCCTATGGGCAATACGGTTTCAGAAATTAAATTTGCAGCTACCAACTTGTTGCAGGAAAAAATAGAACAGGGTATACAGCACAAAATTATAAACTATACATGAGCTTAGTCTAAAAACCCCTGACAGGGTTATATTTGCAAAATACTAAAAAGT
>JAOZNO010000928.1 GCA_029933755.1 Bacteroidales bacterium
AGTTCTCAGTAAGCAGACTTTGCAGAACTACTGCATACTGTAGACTGTTTACTGCCAAGTTCTATCAATCTTAAAATAAGTTCAACATACCAAAAATACTAAAAAGTGAAACATTATACGAACTAATTAGACATCTGCTTTCTGATAACTTACAATTTTCAGGTACTTGTACTAGTGCGTAAGCAACATAAAATAGCACTTAGCGATTAATTATTCGGGTTACTGCTTATGCTGAAATAAGCGCTTCTTCTTCTATTTGGGAAGAATGAGCCGGAAATTGAATAATAGGTTCTTGCCTTGGATTTTTCACTTTTCTTATCTGCCTGAGAATCATCCGTAGAACCTGTACCACACGTTGTTGGTCAACTATTGTAGTAGGCGAAGACTTTAATTCAGGCAGTTCAGTAATTAAATAAAGAAAATCACCTGAAACATTGATTAATTTTAAAATATTAGCCTCGTTCAGTTTGTTATCATTCCATTTACTTACAAAATTAACCTGTTCAATATCATTTCGCACCAAAGCAATATCCTCATAAAAGAATTCACTTGTTTTTTCATTTAATATTTCATCCTCAAGCCAGTTATAACTGCAAAAATAATAACTTAGGTAACTACTACTAAGTATTAAAACTTGTACATTCCAGTAAGAATAGTTAAAATATCCATCATCGGTAAGCACTCTATGAAGATTTTCATCATCAATTTTCTGAGTCGAATGAAAAACAGGATAAGGTATTATAATAAATTGTTCGTCAGTTAAATTCTCGTCTTCCAGTTGCAAATATTCAACAGCACGTTTCTGAACCTTTTTCTTTAAATCCTCTATTAGCCATTTGTTAATGTCAGAATCAGGAATTTTAGATTCAAAATTTCTTTTCTTTTTGTAATAGGGATAAATTATAACCCGGTATAGAATTAAACTTACAATTGCAATAATTGGAACTGTTATGGATTTACTCTGAAAAATTAGCATCAAAACAACAGCAGCAATCATTAAAAATGAAACGATATATATATAAGTATTTAAAGATAATGGAGATGGCTTAGTTGTTAAAAAGTAATTCTTAATATACTTATTTCTTTGATCAGAATATTGGTTATTTTGTTCCATAATATTGAAATTTAGTTGTGATAAAGCTAATAAGGTGCTAAAACAAGCAGATATTACAAATATACTTAAACAGTATATTTGTATAAAGTAAAAGTTTTATGCAAAATTTACATGTCTGAAAAAGTCAAAATTAGACGATACCTTTGGGAAAAAAATTGTTTGACCGTTCTGTGCCAATAGGTGAGATTTATTAACAGCTTTTGTTAAGGAATCTACACTAATAATTTGTGTAAAATGTTCAAATACCTCCTTTACAGCAAGGTTAGATCCATAATGAACGATAAATTTCAATCGCTCTTTTAATTTATCATAAAGATTGATTAATTCTTCATGCTTAATATCATCAGAAATAACAACAATAAGATCATCTGACTGACCAGCCACTTCCTGCCCAAGTATTTCATCAGAAGAGTTGTCTTCAATAGTTGAAAAACTTTCATGAATTGATCCATCACAAATTTCATAGTATCTTGCGGTATTAATTCCCGCATCATCATAACTATCATTACTGATTTTTTCTTTCATCACAGTCTGGCTATTAGATTTAGAATATGTAGGGTTATTTAAAAAAGAACTATCATAATCAGCTTTTGCATCGTTGCTAACAATTTTGCAAACTAGTTCATCAATTTTACTTAGGTTTTGTATTTCAATCATAACAATATAATTTATGGTTTTGTAAATTTGTTTATTGCTTAACTTAAGATTCCAGTACGTGTGTATCAAATACTTCTTCTACCGGTAGTCCGAAAAATTTTGAAATACGAACAGCTAAAGCCAGTTTAGGATCTGATTTTCCATTCTCAATTAAATGTATACTCTGTCGTGTTGCATTAACAGCATTTGCTAATGTTTCCTGACTAATTCTCTTTTTTGCTCGTTCTACTCTAATTGTGTTTTTCATTGCTATTTAGTTTTTGTTAATAATTAGTTAATAAATAATAAAGAGCATTTTACCCTTAAAGGATATGTTTATTTATCTT
>JAOZNO010000134.1:0-1060 GCA_029933755.1 Bacteroidales bacterium
CATATTGATAGATAATTAATAAAGTATTTAATAAGTTTATGAATTAATCAGGTTAGCTTTAGCTAATAATATATATAAGTACCCTGACAAAATTAATTGCACATTTACTTTTTGATAACTTACTAACTACTAAAAACTTGCACTAGTGCGTAAGCAACATTAAATAGCACTTAGTGCTTAATAAGAGTTTTAAATAAATACTGATTTTTCAGTATCAATTAATCTGTAAAAAAATAAAATATGAATATCAACAAAAATATTGCATTAGGCTTTCTAATTTTTGGAGCCATTATATTTTTGTCATTTAGTGACTCAAAAAATCTGTTTAATACAAAAAATGGAAAAATAAATTTTGTATCAGAAGCACCCCTTGAAATTATTAAAGCCTCATCAGGTAAAATGGCTGGGATATTGAATACTGAAAATAAATCTTTTGTATTTAAAGTATCTATGAAAAGTTTTAATGGTTTTAATAGTCCTCTTCAAAAGATTCATTTTAACGAAAACTATATTGAATCAGATAAATACCCTGATGCTAAATTTAAAGGGAAAATTATAGAGGATATTAATTTCAATAAAGATGGTACCTATAAAATCAGGGCAAAAGGTAAATTTTCAATTCATGGCATTGAGCAAGCTAAAACAATACGATGTAAAATGACCATAAAAGGGAAAGAAATTAAAATTAGTTCAACTTTTAAAGTGAATCTGGAAGATTATGATATTAAGATTCCTACTATTGTTAATCAGAAACTTGCAGAAATAATAACTGTGAAAATAAAAACATCATTAAAACCTAGGTAAAATCAAAATGCAATTACACTTGTTAAAATATAAGATATTATTTTTACTACTGACCATTAACTTATTTGTAATGAGTCAAAGTCCTCACTTTAAAAACTACAATATTTTTAAAGGTAAAAAAGGATATTCAGTCAATGTTGTGTATCAGGATAATGAAAATTTATTATGGTATGGTACCTCAGAAGGTTTAGTACTCTATAATGGGGTTACATATAAGAATTTCACTACGGACGATAGTCTGGCATATAACTTTGTT
>JAOZNO010000134.1:1070-8193 GCA_029933755.1 Bacteroidales bacterium
CAATTACTGAGGATTCAAATAATAATTTATGGATTGGACATAAAAATGGCAAAATAAGCATTGTCAGTAAAGATCTGAAAATTAGTAAATTTAACAAGTTAGACAGTTTGTTGGATGAATCGATATCAGAAATAAAATTTATTAATAAAACCCATATTCTAATAGCAACACTGGGCAATGGTTTGCTTGAAATAAAAGATAATCAAATTAATGTTTATAACTCTGCTAATGAAACAGCAGATGATTATATTTATGATATTGAGCTAAGTGCAGATGGTAAATTCTGGTTTGGTTCTGATGTAGGAATACTTACTTATAATATGCAGGATAGTAGCTGGAACAAGATTTCTATGCAGGATGGATTAGCTGATAACATTGTAAAAGAGCTGGAATTTGATGATTCAGGTATGTTATGGGTTGGAATGGAAGAAGAAGGTTTGGCAGTCTACAACCCGATTAATCAAAAATTCACAAATGTCCCTATGTGGAAATTTGGAACTCTTAATCATTTTATAATCAGAAATAAAGGTGAAATTTGGATTAGTACTCGTTACAATGGTATCGTAAAATTAAACTTTAAAGATTATAGTGGTTTTTGGTATAAAAACTACTTAAAAACAGATGGTATAATAAATAATAAAACAGAAAACATTTTTAAGGATAGGGAAGGAAACATATGGATACCCTCAAAAGAAGGCTTATCACAATTTACAGGCAATTTATTTGAGTTATTAAATACAAATGGAGGTTTACCCTCAAATCAAGTATTTAGTTTTTATATTGATTCAGAAAACAGGTATTGGATTGCGAGTGTAAAAGGGCTTTATGTTATGACCAAATCAGTAACTGGTGAGTTTACATCAGAGCATTTGTTAAATAAAGAAAAATTTAAGAATCATACATTTACATCAATCTATCAGGATAAAAATAATGATATCTGGGTAAGTACGTATGGTTTTGGTGTATATAAATTTGATTTAAAAACTCTTGATTTTATAAATTACACAATCAAAAATGGATTATCTGACAATAATATAATATCAATAAATGGAGATCGTAATAAAATATGGTTTGCTACATCAGGAGGTGGAGTAAGCTTTTTAGATTTAAACATAAAAGATGTTGAATTTAAAAGCTTCTCAAAGGATGATGGATTAGGAAGTAATTATATTTATCAAAGCTATATTGACTCCAAAAACCGTGTTTGGTTTGCTAAAGATGGTGGGGGAATTGCCTTGATGGAAAATGAAAAATTACAAAGCTTTGAAAATTTTGACACATTAAGTAATGTTGTTTACGGAATTGTTGAAGACAGCCTGAGAAACATTTGGTTTACAACTGCAAATAAGGGATTAATTAAATTTGACGGTAATAAATTTGACCACTATACTATAAAAAATAAGCTTATTACAAACTCATTCAATTCAATAATTGTTGATAACTATGGTAATTGTGTATTAAGCAGTAACGAAGGGGTTACCATATTTGACGTAGAAAGTAATCAGTTTATAAACTACGGAGAAGATAAAGGTGTTGCTTTTATGCAACCAAACCTAAATGCAATTCATAAAGATAAAAGTGGTGATATTTGGATAAGTACAAACAATGGTATCATAAAATATAATCCGGATGTTAAACACGAAAAACAAGTGGATGTAAAAATCTATATAACTAAAAAACAGGCTTTTTATAAGGATATAAGTGATTCTACTAAATTAAGTCATGACCAGAATCATCTGGTATTTAACTACATTGGCTTGTGGTATAAAGCACCCGAAAAGCTTTTGTATAGATATAAAATTAAAGGACATGATTTGGACTGGAATTATGCTCAAAAATCATTAACCGCTACTTATTCAGGATTACCACCGGGAAAATACACCTTTATTGTACAAGTTACCAATGAACAAGCTAAATGGAATGAAAACCAGTCAGCAAAATTTCATTTTATTATTGAACCTCCTTTTTGGCAAAAGTGGTGGTTTATAAGCAGTATGATAATTATTGTGATTCTTGGTATTTATTTGTTTTTTAGAGTAAGATTGGCAAATCTCAGAAAAGCAAAGGAAAAGCTAGAACTTCAGGTTAAAAGGAGAACTGCTGAAATTTTAATGCAAAAACAGGAAATTGAAAAGCAGAAAAATCTTATTGAACGAAAAAATAAAGATATAACTGATAGCATCCTATATGCGAGCAGAATACAAACAGCCGTTTTACCACCCGATAACTATATTGCTGAAACCATACCTGAACATTTTATTCTTTTCAAACCACGTGATATTGTTAGTGGAGATTACTATTGGATGACAAAAAAAAATGATGAAGTTGTAATTGCCGTGGCTGATTGTACAGGTCATGGTGTACCTGGTGCATTTATGAGTATGTTAGGAGTAGCTTTCCTTAATGAAATTGTGAACAGAACAGAAAACTTAACTGCTAGCGGAATATTAAATGATTTACGTAACCATGTTAAAAAATCTTTAAGACAAACAGGCAAACAAACAGAAAACAAAGATGGTATGGATATAGCTCTTTGTATTTTAAATCAGAAAAAAAAGTGTGTTCAATACGCAGGTGCATACAACCCTCTATTTTTACTTCGCAAGGGTGAATTAACCCAAATAAAAGCAGACCGCATGCCAATTGGAATTTACCTTAAAGAAAAAGAATCATTCACAAATCATATACTTGAACTTGAAGATTCAGATGTTCTTTACATGTTTTCTGATGGTTACATTGACCAATTCGGTGGCAATAATGGGAAAAAATTCATGACAAAGCATTTCAAAGAATTATTGCTCAAAATTTATGATAAACCAATGGGAGAACAGAAAGAAATATTAAACGAAACACTTGAATCATGGAAAGGCGAACTTGATCAGGTTGACGATATATTGGTAATGGGCTTTAAGCTTAGTTAAAAGCTTTAGGTCAACTCTATTAATTATTCTTCACAAGAAAATATTATGAACAAGCAGTATTAGGATATTGAAGCATAAAAGTATAACCTGAATAATTCATGAATTAAGAGGCTAAATAACTGTTTTCAAAATGAGAGTACGAAGTATTTGCCGTTTTCTTGCAAAGACAATCTATTTTATCTCATTTCCATTTACATAAGTTTTAATAATCCTTATTTTCTCTAAATCACTTGTGGGTATTTCTAATGGATTCTTATCTAACACAAGAAAATCTGCATATTTCCCAACTTTTAAAGACCCTAATTTATCTTCCATATGGATTTGCCAGGCAGCATTAATAGTCATTGCTTTTAATCCTTCCATAACAGATATTCGTTGGTCATAGCCCAATGTGTCCCCTTCTTTTGTTTGACGTTCAACAGCAGTCTGTATTAACCTGAAAGGGACACTTTCAAACATAGGCTGATCAGCATGTAATGAATATATTATTCCCTTATTTTTTGTAGTTGCTACCCTTAAAATTTTATTTGCACGTTCTTCTCCAATCACATCATTTTTTAATGCTTTCCCGTAATAATATAAATGATTTATATGAAAACTTGGAGTAATATTCATTGCCTGCATTTCATTTATTGCAGAATCTGAAAGAAGAATACAGTGCTCAATCCGATGCCTAAAACTGCGAATATCTAATTTCTTATCAATTTCTTTATAGGCTTGTAATATTTCATCAATCGCAGCATCGCCTTGTGCATGTATCGCAATTTGCCAACCTTTTGAATGATATTTTTCAATAAATTCTTTAAGTTCTTCAGGCGTAATCAATGATTTACCTTTATGTCCTTCGGGGATATGGAATTCATTTTTTGTTAAGTCCGAAACTAAATAAGGCTCGTTTAGATACATTGACCCTGCATAAGGCGAACCATCATACCAATGTTTTATACCAATAATATTATAAAAGTCATTTTCCACTTTCTTTTCAGGAAGCAAAAATTCTCTATCATAACGTATGTAAATGAAATGTCTTGGATACGGTTCTCTTTTAGGTAGAAAACCAAATCTAGCTAAAAGTTGATTTATAAAAGATGGAAAATTATTTGATAAATGATCGTATAACCTAAGAGGTTTTGCATCATTTATGGTAATCCCAGCTGAAACCACCGTTGTATTTCCATTTTTAGCATAGTTTTTTAACACCCTTGTGGTATAATATGTTAATTTTTCCGGCGTAATAATATCTTTTTTCATTTGATTTATAAAAGGTACAAACGCCTTTTGTTCAACAATTAATCCAGTTAAATTCCCATCTTTATCCTTTCCATAGTAGCTTGACTTTGACGGATTTATCGTATTTTTGCTAATTCCCACTTTTTCAAAAGCTAGACTATTTGCCCAATAGTTATGCAAACTTTGTGAAAGCATCACCAATGGGTTATTGGGGGCAATTTCATCCATAAAAGCAAGTGATGGTGCTTTTAAATCCTCCACTAAAATAGGATCAATACCCTTACATACAACCCATTCCCCAGCTTTGCTTTCCTTAATTTTTTCTTTAAGATAAGACCAAACATCCTTTTCTGTTTTATGCTTAAAGCCGGATAAATCAATCATTCCTTCTAAAAAAGTTGATAATGCAACATGCGTATGCCCATCAATAAAGCCTGGAATAATATTTGCACCCTTTAAATCAATCATTTTTTGATTGTCTTTTTTCAATTGAAGAATTTCATCATTACTACCAATAGCCTTAATAATCCCATTCTCTATTAGCATAGCTTGTGCTACCGGCATTTTATCTTCAAGAGTTATTATTTCTGCATTAAAATAAATTGTACTTTCGCTTCTTTTAAAATCTGTTTTAATATATTTATATGCTACAAAAAGAGCTATCAAGAGTATTCCTGAAATAATAAGTTTGAGTTTCATAGGTTTTGCTTTGAAATTATCTAATTGGTTGAATATTACTAAGGAGCTGTTAATGAATAAACTGACTAATTAAAGCAAAAGAACAAGTTTAAATGGTCAAGTTATTTCGATACAGTTCCTAAACTCAAAAGAATAAAACAAATACCATTAAAACAAACTAATATAAAGAAGTTTATGAAATTAACTGTATTAAACGACAATGCACCTGGAGACATTTGCGCTTCAGAACATGGTTTATCATATCTGGTTGAAGCTGATAAAACTATTTTATTTGATACCGGTGCCTCTGATCTATTCCTGAAAAATGCAGCCCTTCTAAAGCTTGATTTAAAAATGGTAGATACTGTTATTCTCAGTCATGGTCACTGGGATCATGGAAATGGTCTAAAATACATCGAAAACAAGACATTAATTACGCACCCTCACTCATTTCAGAAAAAATACCGAAAAAAGGATCAGTCATATATTGGACTACCATTTTCAAAAGATGAGGCAAAAGAAAAATTTGAATTAGTTACAACAAAAAAGCCTTATCAAATATCAGAGCAAATTACTTTCCTGAGTGAAATTCCTCGTTTAAATGATTTTGAAGCAAAAACGACTTCTTTTGAATTAGAGGATGGAACGGATGACTTTGTTTATGATGATTCTGCACTTGCTATAAAAACAGACAACGGCTTGGTTGTAGTTTCAGGCTGTGCCCATGCAGGTATTTGCAATACTATTGATTATGCCATTAAAATAACAGGTATTAATAAAGTTTATGGAGTTATTGGTGGTTTCCATCTAAAAAAGAATGACACCCAAACCCAAAAGACAATTGAGTACTTTAAAAATTTAGAAATTCAAAAAATTTATCCTTCACATTGTACAGCTCTTCCTGCATTGGCAGCATTTCATCAAACTTTTAATACAAAACAAGTTTTATCTGGCGATATTATTTATTTTTAAGCTCTTTAAATAAAAACCATAAATAAAGTTATTATTAAAGCAAGTCTTTATGGCCACCTTTAATAATGAAAACTATTTTTGAGCGTTATCTATTAAACTAAATCTGGTGTAATTCTAAAAAAATGAAACAAGTTTATAAATATTCTTTTATTCTGATATTGTTTTTGCTTATAGCAATTTTAAATATCTCAGCACAAAAACTTAATCAACTAAAAGGCACTCAGTTTCCTAAGGAAGTAAAAGAGGTAAAACTTTATACAGAATCAGGTGAAACGATTCTGTTCAAAAAAGTTTTAAAAGAATTAAAAGGGAATGTAATTTATTTAGATTTTTGGGCAAGTTGGTGTGGCCCATGCATAAGAGAAATGAGCCATTCAAAAAATGTTCAGGATTATTTTAAGGATAAAAAAGTTGTTTTTATATATTTGTCAACAGATATTGAAAATAAAAAATGGTTAAATGGCTTAAAAAGAATAAATATAAAAGGCTATCATTACAGAATTAACCCAGAGTCAAAAATACATTTTAAAAACTTATTTAAAATAAAGGGGATTCCTTATTATGCACTTATTGATAAAAAAGGAAATATTGCAGACCCTAGAGCAAAATGGCCAAGGGAAGAGCGTTTATTAAAGGATATTGAAGATATTCTAAAAAAATAATTATAAATATTACATAATAAAGGCTATAGTATAAAACATTGTGGTTGAAAATTTAAAGAATAGTCCTCAGATGTCGCAAATAAACACAGATAAAACTTCACGTTAAATCTGTGTTAATCTGAGATAATATGTGGATAAACAATGACAAGCAACAGAAGTAAGTTCCTTTACTAAAGCTAAAATCCACAAAATATTATATCACAGTCATAATAAATTAAACAAAATATCAATCAACAGAATATTAACTAAATAAAAACAAAATGAAAAAAGTAGCTATTACACTAATTTTACTGATAAGTATATCTTTTTCAGGATTCTCTCAAATGATATTAAAGCCTGCAATTGGAATGAATTTTACAAGCTTGTCCAATGATCCGCTTTCTTATGATGCAACAGGTCGCGTAGGATGGCAAGTTGGAGGTACTGTTGCCTTTGGTGAAGAGTTTTATTTTGAGTCCGGTATTTTTTGGGTGAAAAACAATTGGGAGTTACAAGATTTAGATCCTACGATTCCTTCATTTAAAAATGATTTGAGCTCAATAAGAATACCTATATATATTGGATGGAACATTGTAGGAGGTGCAACTGATGATCGCAACTTTCATATATTTGGTGGACCAGCAGCTCAAATTATAACTAAAGTAAACCCGGGAACAGGTG
>JAOZNO010000135.1 GCA_029933755.1 Bacteroidales bacterium
AATTTGCCAATGCAATATTTTTCCCTGCTTTTATTGCATTAATAGTAGGTAGCAAACCTGCATAGCCCATCATAGCTGTTAAAACCATATCAACAGATGAGTGATCGACAATTTGATTCAGTGCTTCCTTGCCTGAATAGACTTTTATAAAATCATCTGAAAGTGCTTGCTTAACTTGTTCAAAATAAAGCTCATTCCCAATAACAACACTATCGGGTTTAAATTTTTTTGCTTGTTCAATTAATAAAGAAAAGTTGTTTTCAGCAGTAAGTATAATTAGCTCAAACTTATCCGTATGTGCGCTAATTACCTCAAGTGCTTGCGTACCAATAGAACCTGTTGAGCCTAATATTGCAATTCCCTTTCTTTTTCCCATCCTGTATCCGTCACAAATTACTAAAATGCAATATAATCTTCTGGATTTAAAGCACTACCATTATACCAAAGTTCAAAATGAAGATGTGGTCCTGTGGTTAACTCACCAGTATTTCCTATTATAGCAATGGGCTCTCCTGCGGTAACATGATCACCCTGTTTTTTAAGCAATGATTCATTATGCTTATATATTGAAATAATGTTATAATTGTGCTGAACCATAATTATATAGCCTTCAGACAAACTCCAGGTTGCTAATGTTACAGTTCCCTCAAGTGTAGCCAGCACCGGTTCGTTTGGTTGGGCAACAATATCGGTTGCCAGGTGTCCATTTTCAATATTAAAGCCATTAGTAACAATTCCTTTTATAGGAAGGAAAAAATGAAGATTTTTTAAACTTACATTTTTTTGTTTCGAATTATTTAAAACAGAAAGACTCTGTTTTTCTTCTTTTTCAATTTGTTTCCTTAAAATAGAATCATGTTTTGATCTCGAAAACTCTAGCTTTTCATGTTTAAAACTGGAGGTGTCTTGTATACTTTCAAAATTATTTACCTGCCGCCCAAGCATTACATTTTGTATATTTTCAAAATACTGGTCACGTATTCTTACCTATTTTTTTATTGATTCAATTTTTATATAATTTTCAATTAATTGCCTTTATAATTGACTTTTTTTTCTTAGAGGAAGTAAATAATTAAAAGGAGTGAATACAAGCAATAGTCCAATTAAGATAGATAAGATAATAACAAAAACTCCTACATATGTTAACACATTTAACCTAGTTAAACTAAATATATGAGATTCTGCTAAAGTAGTTCTATTAAGAATAGTTACCTGATATTTATTTTTAAGCTTCTTAAAGAAGTCTTTCATATTAAAACCCATTTTTTATAAATTTATCTACAAGCTTTTCATAAACCTGCAAATTTAGAAAGAATTCATCAAAAAAAACTTTAAAATTTCTTAAATTAATATGTTTTTTCAATATAGCTTAATTTTAGTTTAAAAGTGGCTTATATTAAACTAATATAAATTGTACTGAATTATTCTATTCCTTCTTCTTTTTGTCCCTTTCTATTTTTCTACCATCAACCTTTTGTTCCTCGCCCAAACGATATGTTATGGTAGTTCTTAATATACCATCTTCGTCATAAAATTTCCATTGATTATGCCTCTTTCCCATTGAATAATCTCCTTGCATTTTTATCTTCCCAGCTGGATAATAATATATATGCAATCCATTTTCTTCACCATCAATATATCTGCCTGTAAATTGTTTTGACTCATTATCATAGCGATGTACCCATTCACCATCCTTAAAATCAGCTTTATAATTACCTTCTTCAATAATATCACCCAAGTGATAATACCAGGAATCCTCCTTTAAACCTTCAACGTATAAGCCTTTTGCTATAATAGTTCCATCATGTGCATATTCTACATAATTACCATCAAGTTTACCATTGGTAAGCTCCTCTTCCCGTAAGATGTTTCCATTTTCAAAATACCACTTCCACTCACCTTCCGGTCTTCCTTTTTTATTATAGCTTCCGATTTGTTCTTTATTACCATTTTCATAGTAAAATTTCCAGCTACCTACCCTTCTGCCATTTTTATATTTACCTAAAACTTTTAACTTACCACTTTTAAAATAATATTTCCAGATACCCTGTCTTTTTCCTTTTTTATCAACAATACCATCGGCCATAACCCAACCGCGCGTACTATATGTTTTTGCTGAAATAACTTGTCCCTTGTCTGAATAATCCCTGTGAACACCTACCGGTTTATTTTTACGAAAAGCTCCGCTTTTTTTTAGTTTTCCATTTTTATGATATTCTTTACGAAAATCAACTTTATTTTTTGCGGTAAGTTTTTCAATATACAATTCACCGTTTACAAAGCGTTCAGATAATAAAACCTTACCTTTTTCATTATAGCTTTTTACATAACCATGCAGAAAACCCTTTTTATAATAACTCTCTTTTTTTAATTTTCCACTTGAGTAAAATTCTTTCCATGTTCCATGCTTTTTCCCTTGTTTATCATATCGGTTTATACGCTCTTTGGCAACCAGAATATCATGCCTGAACTTATATAAAGTAATTATAGTTCCATCAGAATTATACTCTATACCATCTCCTTGTTTTTGATTATCTACAAAAGTTATTTTTTCATGAAGCTTTCCATTATCATAGTAATATTTTGAAAAACCCTGTCGTAAATCATTCACATACAGCTCCTTTGATTTTACAATATTTTTTTCAACCGAATCCCTTACAAGTTTATACGAAATGTAATAACCACTTTTTTTACCGTATTTGTAATTAATTTTTTTTGTGAAATTTCCTTTATCATCGTAAAACACCCATATGCTATCTAATTCAAAGTTTTTCCGCAGACCTTTTGATTTTATTTTCCCATTAACAAAGTATGTTTTCCAAAAACCATCAGGTTTTCCATTACGCATTAAACCCTCACTGGAAATTTGACCATTACCATAATAAAATTTATTATACCCGTTAGGATTAACTTTATTTGCTTGTGCAGTGAGCATAACAGGTAAAAGCCCTATTATAATAGTAAATATGTAGCCGTAAATTATTTTCATTTTCCTTATTTTATTGTTCCCAATTACCGCAATGAAGTAAATCTAAGGGTTTCAGATTACCGAAACATCAAGATTTTCTATATCGTGATATGTATGAGCTTAGTCTAAAAACCCCTGACAGGGTTATATTTGCAAAACACTAAAAAGTAAAACATCTGTAAAACAGCTAATTAACAAACCCTGTCAGGGGTCTTTTTCAGACATTATACCTTTTTAGACTGGACTCATGTATTATACATAAATATTGAATGAATTATTATTTATACATAATACAGCTTACAATATTAACGTTTTTTTGTCAAACCAATTTTAAGTGTGTTTAAAAATTTCATTAATACACGATGTATTAAAATGGTTACCAAGTGTATAAATCGTATCCCCATCTTCTAAAATTGTGTCTGCCTTGGGGTTTGTTATAATCTCGTCTTGCTTTTTAACAGCCAATATGGTAATTCCGGTTTTGTTGCGTAGATCAAGCTCTTTAATGCTCTTATTAAATGCAACAGAATTTTTGTGAATAATTAAACTTGAAATTTCAAAATCAGGAATATGTATTTCCGATTTTGTTTTAATATTAGATTCTATACGTAACGCTTTATACCCTTCTGAACGAATTAAGCCTAAGGTTTTTTCAATTTCTTCGTGAGGAACCAAATAATGACTTAGTGTTTTTGAGAACATTTCCAGTGCTGTTTCAAACTCGATAGGTATAACATAATCAGCACCAACTTTATACAAATGATCCAAATCTTCTATAAACTTTGTTCTTACAATTATATTAATATTGGGATTCAAACTTTTTGCTGTTTCAATAATACTTGCATTTTCCGAGGTTTCACCAACTGACAAAAGCATATTATTTGCATCTTTAATACTTGCATGTTCTAAAACCGATGCATATTGTGCATGACCATATACTGCACTTATCCCTTCATTTTGTAAAGATCGAACCCTATCAGCATCTATATCAATAATAACATAAGGAATATCAACTAATTTAAGTGATTTCATTAAGCTGCTAACTTGTGATTTTTTACCAACAAGTATCGTATGTTCACTAATTTTAGAGATATTTGGCTCAGGGAGTTTCTTTAGACCATTTCGAAAAACTTTTGGCATAGGAAGTTTCCCAATAAAGGACACAATGGGTTTAGAAAACATAATAAAAATAGGCGTTAAACTCATACTTAATATGGCAACTGCCAAAAAAAGTTGATAGTAATGGTCATCAATAAGTTTATTACTTTGTCCTATTTTAGCCAAAATAAAAGAGAATTCACCAATTTGCGCCATAATTAAACCTGTTCGTAGCGCAATTTTGAACGGGTAGCCAAGTACAAAGCTCACAAAACCAATTAACATTGATTTTGTAAAAATGAGTAAAGCCGTTGCAATAATAATTATTAGGATATTTGATACAAAAAAACTCAGGTTAAGTAACATCCCTATTGAAACAAAAAAGAAACTGGTAAAAATATCTCTGAAAGGTATGATATTACCAAAAGCATGATGGCTGTATTCTGATTCGGATATGGCCAAACCTGCTAAAAAAGCACCTAAAGCAAGAGATAGACCTAACCATGCCGAAAAACTTGCAACGGCAAATCCAATAACTATTATAGCAATTAAAAATAATTCCTGGCTTTTACTTAAAGCTATTTGATGCAATACATAAGGTACAATCCATCGTGCAAATACAAAAGTAATTCCGACAAGGGCTAATGATTTTATGAGCATTAAACCCAGTTCTGAAGCAATATCAGTTGAGTGTCCAGATAAAAATGGAACAAGCAACATCATGGGTACGATAATTAAATCCTGAAAAATTAGTATTCCAAATGAAATTTTCCCATGATGGGTACCTAACTGATCTTTTTCTTGTAGTACTTTTAAAATGATTGCCGTACTGCTTAAGGCAACCAAAAAACCTATAAATACCGCCTTGTTATATGAAACTTCAAACAAATTAAGAAAGAGAAAAACAGTTATAATAGTTAAGCCTACTTGTAATCCCCCACCGATAAAAACAATGTTTTTTATTTTTATCAACTTCTTAATTGAAAATTCAATTCCTATTGTAAATAATAGAAGAATAACGCCAATTTCTGCTAAAACATCAATGATTTCTATATCAGATATTAAGCCTAAGCCATAAGGGCCTGCAATTATACCGGTTGCTAAAAAACCAATAACAGAAGGTAGTTTGAATTTATTGAACAGAAAAACAATTAGGCTGGCAAGACCAAAAATTATGACAACATCTTTAAGGATTTCAATTTCGTGCATATTGGATTCAGCTTTAATATTTAAAGCTCAAAAATACAACAAAGTAAAGATATATTGATTTTTAAATTTTCTAAACTTCCATTCAGAATGATAGCCACATAGAATAGTTCAGTTTCTTCTTTATTTGCAAATTATTAATCAATTTCTTCCTCTTTTTCAAAAGCTTTTATTTCCTGCATGTATGAAAGTGCTTTATTTAAAGAGAAATTAACAGATTGGTCGGTTAAAAAGGATTCTTTCTTCATTTTTTCCCAGAATTTAGATAAACCATCCTTTGAGTCATATTTTTTGAGAAACCAAAAGGCCAAAGGAAACCAAAGCACTAGAAATCCTAAATTAACAATAATAACACTTGCGGCATTTTCCCATACTACCGGAATTAATATTGATAAATCCAACTGAAATACCAAAAACACCATTAACCAAAAATAGAGGTAACTAAAAATGAAAATAAACCGATTATGTTTTATTCTTTGAGTTTTCAGTTTACTTATTATTTTTTGCAAAGCAATAATCGGTTTTGAATTATTAATTTTTGAAATACTATTAAGTTGCATAGCATTCATGAAAATTACAATATAACTAAGAGCAAGCATTAAAATTCCAGTATACCTGAGGGAGGGATTATCAAAATTTGTAACTACAATCAACCAAGTGTAGCTATTTACAATTATGTTAAATGTCATAAATAAGATACTATACACAGCTATCTTTCTGAAATTTGCTCGTATTTTACTTTGTCTTGATTCTTTAAAAAGCGTTATTATCAGGTTATTTTGAGCTACTCGCTTATCGTATTGACTTCCCCAGTCCATTTGTAAATCTTGGATGTTCATTTCCATATTATTTTAATTGAAACTTATGTTTTAATTGCTTTTTTATTCTTGATATTTTAGTAGCAACATTTGTTTTAGATATTCCTAAAGTAGAAGCTATATCTTCGTAACTATATTGATCTAAATACAGTAATATTAAAGCCTTATTCAATTCATCAAGCTTGGCAATGTAATGATATAATTCCTTAATGTCCTCTGATAAAGCAATATCAGTCCCATCATCAATGTAAACAGATTCTTGATAATTCTCTTGATTAAAAGAGTCTCTTCGATATGTTTTTCTGTAAAATGAAATAGCAACATTTAGGGCAATTTTATACATCCATGTTGATAATTTAAATTTATCATTGTATTTGCCCCAGGATTTCCATAGATTAATTGTTATCTCCTGAATAAGATCATCTCTATCATCAACATTTTTGCAATATGAATTGGCTACTTTGTAGATAATTCCTTTATTATTTTCAAGAACAGAAAGGAATTGCTTATTTTCTTTGTCAGAACTCATTCTCCAGTTTTTTTTAGTATAGGATGATGTTGTTTGACTAATTCTCTTAATTTTAGCATATTAAAATAATTTTAGTAAGATAAATGTCTTTACCCAATTATTCGCATGAGAATTAGAAAAGTCACAATGAAGTACTAAAAAAATAAATTAAACATGAAGCCTGAAATAATAATACAAATAGTGACCACTCCGAAAAAGATTCCGATTAGTTTCATGGTCATTACTTTTTTTAGAAGCATTGCTTCCGGTAGGGAAAGCCCAACAACGCCCATCATAAAAGCAATAGCTGTTCCCAGGGGAATTCCTTTGGCAACCAAAACCTGAACCACAGGTAAAATACCCGATGCGTTGGAATACATGGGAACGGCAATAATTACGGCAAGAGGTACTGCAAAAGGATTATCTTTGCCAATGTATTGCTCGAAAAATCCTTCGGGAATATAACCATGCATAATTCCACCAATAGCAATACCGATTAACACGTAGGGTAAAACACCTTTGAGTATTCTTAGGGCTTCCTGCCAAATTATGGGTAAACGACTTTTGAAATTTTGTTTGTCTTTAAAGATTTCTGTTTCGGTTTGTGAATTTTTTAGTACATTTTTCACCCAATCGGTAAGGTTTTTTTCGAGTTTTAAGCTTTGAAGAATTACACCTGATATAGTTCCAAGCAAAACACCACTTATTACATAAACCATGGTTATTTTCACTCCAAATAAACCCAAAAAAAGTCCTATTGCCACCTCGTTAACCAATGGTGAAGTTACCAGAAACGAAAAAGTAACACCAAGTGGGATTCCTCCTTTGACAAACCCTATAAACAATGGAACAGAAGAGCATGAGCAAAAGGGTGTTACCACACCAAATAACGAAGCAGAAAGGTATTCAAGTCCATATAACTTTTTGCGTGATAAATAATTACGGACTCGCTCAACTGGAAAGTAGCTATTTATAATGCCCATTAAAAAAACAATGGTAAATAACAGCAGTAATATTTTTACACTATCGTAAATGAAAAAATTCAATGCCTTGGCCAAATGACTTTCTTCTGATAAATTCAGTATGTCGAAAACAAACCAGTCTGCAATATTTTGTAACCAATCGAACATTTAGTATTTTGTTAAATTTTAAAGGTTATTGTATAAAGTATTGTGTGTAAAAAAAATAAATGAATAGTCCGCAGATGACGCAAATGAACGCAGATAAACCCATAACATATTATATGAGCTTAGTCTAAAAAACCCTGACAGGCTTGTATTTGCAAAATGCTGAAAAAATGAACAACTGTTAAACAATCAATTAACAAACCCTGTCAGGGTTCTTTTTCAAACATTTCAGCTTTTTAGACAGGACTTTTACATCATAGCCAAAATGATATATAATAAAATCCCACACCAATAAAAATAACTGCAACCACTCGTCTGAACCAAATTTCAAAGGTTTTGATTTTATTGTAAACTGTTCCTACACCCCCAACAGTAAAAGCAATTATCCATGCAAAAATTATAACAGGTAAACCTGTGGCAATAGCAAAGATTATAGGCAAATACAATCCCGAAGCACTTG
>JAOZNO010000929.1 GCA_029933755.1 Bacteroidales bacterium
TTCAGATGAATCTTCTAATAATTATCTCAATGTTTTTACAGGACAGGATAATGTAGAAAATGATTTTTTGGCTGTTCTGCCTGAAAATACCTCAGCTTTTTTTGCATTAAATTATAACGACAATAACACTTTTAAGACTAGGTATATTAATTACCTTAAAGAAAGCAGAAAATACCGCAGAGTTCAATTACAGCTTAATGAGCTTAAAAAAGCTTATAAATCTAATTTAGCAAATATATTTTATGAAAACATTGAAGGTGCTATAAGCATAACAAATGTCCAAAATAAATCCTCAGAAAACGAACAACAACACTTAGGTTTTTTTCAGCTTAAAGATGAAGAAGATTTTATTGAAATTTTAGATGAAATTGACAGAAAAAGACCCTCTTCTGACAGTGTTGTAATTAATAAACAGGGCTACTCATTAATTATTGACAGTAAAAAAAATATAGAGATAAAGGCTTTTCCTGTTCCACAAATATTCCCTTTATTATTCGGAAAAGTTTTTGCCCCACTTAAGGCTAATTTTTACATTATTATTGATGATTATGTAATTGTAGCAAAATCTGTAAATTTATTAAAACAATATTACAAACAGTTTCAACAAGGATTAACACTGGCTAACAATAAAGATTTTGCCTTATTTTCAAACTCCGTTTCATCAGAATCAAACATTTTTCTATATGCAAACTTCTATCATTCTAAATCACTTTTAAAATCTGAACTTACCGATGAGCTAAGTAGAATTTATAAGAAGAATACAGATAAGTTTGATAAACTACAAGCGGTTTCCTTACAATTTGGATTAGAAAATGAGCTTTTCTTTACGAACATTTATCTCAATTATAATCCTGCTTTTAAGAAAAAAACAAATAGTGCATGGGAGGTCCAGCTGGATACTTTAGTAAATATGAAACCTCAAATAATAGTAAATCACTACACAGGAAATAAAGAGGTATTAATTCAGGATGTATCCAATAAATTAATTTTGCTGGGAACCGGGGGAAAAGTGCTTTGGAAAAGGCAACTTCCAGGAAAGATTTTGGGAAAAGTTTATCAAATTGATTTTTATAAGAACAATAAACTTCAATTGTTATTTAATACCAATAAATATATATTTTTAATTGACAGAAATGGTAAAGATGTTGAAAATTACCCTATTAAATTTAAATCACCAGCCACTAACGGGCTTATCGTTTTAGATTATGAAGGGAAAAAGAATTATCGGATTGCTGTTGCCTGCGAGAACAAAAACATATACTTGTTAAATAAAAACGCAGGCAAAGTAGACGGTTGGCAATTTGAAAAGACAGTGGGTACAGTAAATTTACCACTTCAATATTTTAACTACGATGGAAAAGACTATTTAGTGTTTGCTGATAACAAAAAAGTGTATATACTTAACAGGCGTGGTCAAACACGAATTGAACTTAAATCGCAATTTATCAAATCAAAAAAATCTAAATTTTATTTTGATAAAGGTACAAACCCTGAAAATGCAAGGTTTGTGACCACTAATAATACAGGAGTTGTTCATTTTATATACATGAATGGTGCAGTTAAAAAAATGACCCTGGATAATTTCTCATCAAATCACCTTTTTAGATACGCTGATTTATATGGAAATGGGAAAAAATACTTTATTTTTACAGATGAAAAGAAACTTGTCGTTTTCAATCATGATAAATCTATTAGATTTGAGGAAAAATTCAGTGGATTATTAAACAATAGTCTGAATTTATACTCAATAGATGGTAAATCTAAATTTATTGGTGTAACGGTAAATGCGACCAACAAAATCTACCTTATTTCGCCAAATGGGAAATTGGTAAAAGGTTTTCCAATGTCAGGGTATGGATCTTATAGCATAAGCCAGTTGAATATAAAGGATAAAAACTTAAACTTGCTGGTAGGCAACAATGATAATTCTTTTTACAATTATTCAATGCCTCAAAATTAAACAAAGGCATAAATTTATTAACCTGAGTTCGATGTAAGGATTTAGATGCATAGTTAAAAATCAATAGTCCCGTCGCTTTAGGGCGGGGAGGTATGTAAATAAAGGTGTTTGAAATTTGAAATATTTTGTA
>JAOZNO010000136.1 GCA_029933755.1 Bacteroidales bacterium
GTTTTAATTTGTTTGGTGTTACTTCAAAATAAGCTTCGCCTTTAAATTTCACTCTCCGGTCTTTTCCTTCAAAATTTTCGGGATACTCAATTACCGAAGCCAAATTTAGTGTAACTACTGTACTATCAGGTAAAACAATTACTTTTATTTTATCAGAACTTTCAATCTTTACCATTTTAAGAGTGTCTGAACTAGCTCCTTTATCACTAAAGATAAAATACAATCCAAAAAATAAAACCAAGATGGCTGCAATTCGTATTGCCATCCATAATGCTTTTACTTTTGTTTTAGGTTTTGTGTTAAAATCAATTCGCTTTTTCACATTTTTCAAAGAACTTTCTGTATCAATCTCCTGGTACTCTTTTACATTTGAACTTAACTCCCAAACCGACTTAAATTTATTAAAGTAGTTTTGGTTTTCTTCATTTAAACTTAACCACTTTTCAAGTTCTACTTTTTCACTATCAGTAGCAAAATCAGTCAGATTCTTGATTAATAGCTCATCAATACTATTTTTTTTATTGTCTTTCATACTTGTCTCTGTAAATAAGAGTAAAAATGTTATGTTTACCCCTACAAATTTGTCAAAACATTTTTAATAATTCTACATTTTACTGATATTCAGAATCATGTGCTCATTTTTTTTATAAGTATCCAGTTCTCAGCAGGCAGTCTTTACAGAGCTACTGTTTTTTAGAGCTACATACTACCAACTTCTACATACCTTTAACTTCAGTTATCTGAAAAGGTATCTAATGCGCTAATAATTAGAAATATATAGTATTTACAGTTTTTCTTTATTCGTGCATTCGCAGCATATTTTCATCCTAATTTGTTTGCACGAAAACTAAGTGTCAGATAAGAAAAACTCCAAGAATAAGGCTTTCGTAGTTTTGAAAATAAGGAGTTTACTGTTGTAAAAGACTGTTTTCAAAACAAGAGTAACGAAATTATTGGTGTTTTCTTGCTGAGACTAATTACCAATTACTAATAAACTAATTACTAATAAAATTAAATCTTCAAGATTCTTTTTTAAATATTTTAACGCCCTGGTCATTTGTGTTTCTACTGTTTTTATTGATATTTGCAGCTGATTAGCAATTTCCCTGTTTTTTAGTTCATCAAAGCGTTTAAGTTTAAAAATCTCTTTACATTTTTCCGGTAATTGTTCAATGGTTTGATAAACACGTTCTTCCAGTTCTGATTGTTCCAGCAAATCAGTGTAGTCATCGGGTAAATCATCTGAAAGCCCAGAACTATTAACAAAACGTTGTTGCTTTTTAACATATTGAACTGAATTATTATAAACTGCCCTGTACAAATATGCCTTCAAGGAAACTTTCAATTGAAGTTTGTGCTTTTTTTCCCAAAGGCTAACAAATAAATCCTGTACAACTTCTTCAGAAGAGTCTTTGCTTTTAACTACTTTCATTGAAAAATATACCAGTTTGCGGAAATATTTTCTGAAAAGTTCGTCAAAAGCAGCTTCACAACCTGACTTTAGTTTTTCTATAAGTTTTTGATCTTCTATATCCAATATAATAGGTCTTAAATATTTGAGGGGAAATTAATAATTATCTAATTACTATTTACTAATTATCTGATAATATTATGATAAAAACACCAATGATTAGAGACATAGAAGGTAATAGCATAGTATGTAGTATCTGCACAGAAACTCCGTTTTTGATAAGAAAGCGTCAAGAAAGAGGCTTTTGCAGGTCTGAAATTCAGAAGTTTACATTTGTAAATGACTGCATTTCAGAGCAAAAAAATGAAGTTATTGGTGTTTTCTTGCAAAAACTATGTATGAATTAGATCACCTCTGCCACAACAAAAGTACTACCTCCAATAAAAATAAAGTCATTTTCTCCAGCTTCTTTTTTTGCCAAATTAAAGGCATCCTCAACTTTTGAAATAGCTACACCTTTTAAATTATATTCATTCGCTTTTTGCATTAATTCATTTTCATTAAGTGAGCGTGGAATATTTGCCCTGGTAAAATAGTAACTAGCCTCTTTGGGTAATAAACTTAATACTTTATCAATATTTTTATCATTCACCATACCAATTACCATATGTAATTTTTTATAGGGTATGGATTGAATTTGATTAACAACCTCCTGAATTCCAGCTTCATTATGTGCCGTGTCACAAATAATTCTAGGATTATGGCCAATAATTTGCCAGCGTCCTTTTAAACCTGTATTTTTTTGAATGTTTGATAATCCTTTGTAAATATGTTCTTCTTTAATTTGAAAAGCTTTTTTCTGCAAAAGTTTTATAGATTGCAAAGCAGTTAATAAATTAAATTTTTGATACACACCTAATAAATCTATTTTTAAATTTGGGTAAACAAGCTTTTCATCAGAATAAACCTGAAAATTTTGCTTTTCATCTATGGTATTTAATGCAAAATCTATATGGTAATTATCTTCAGCAAAGTAGACCTCAGTGCTTAGCTCCTTTGCTTTATTAATAAATATAGGTTTTGTCTCTTTAGTGCTTTGACCTATTACTAAGGGAACATCCTTTTTTATTATTCCGGCTTTTTCAATGGCTATTTTCTCAATAGTATTACCTAAAAACTGCGTGTGATCTTTACTAATATTGGTAATTATAGAAAGTTCAGGACTGATAATGTTTGTAGAATCAAGTCTGCCACCCATTCCTACTTCAATAATAGCAATATCTACTTTTTCATCAGCAAAATATTTAAATGCCAGTGCAACAGACATTTCAAAAAAAGAGGGTTTCATTTTCTCAAAAAAAGTCTTGTTTTGTTCCACAAAATCGATCACATAATTTTCAGATATTTCAGTTCCATTAATCCTAATTCGTTCTCTAAAATCATTTAAATGTGGCGATGTGTATAAACCAGTTTTATGTCCCGCTTCCTGTAAAACCGAAGCAAGCATATGCGAAACAGAACCCTTTCCATTTGTTCCGGCAACATGAATGCTTTTAAATTGCTTGTGCGGATGATTAAAATAAGCATCTAATGCCAAAGTATTATCTAAATTAGCCTTATATGCAGCTTTGCCTTGTCGCTGAAACATGGGCAAACTGTTAAATAAATACTGTAGGGTTTGTTGGTAGTTCATTTATTTATTTTAGATTTTTGTATGAAAAATTTTAATTTATGACAAAACTATCTAATAACAACTTTGTTTAAAAAGAAAATTCGTATCTTGTTTAAAAATAACTAAAAAAACAAGTATATGGAAAATAAAGCTAAAATATTTGTACTTGATACCAATGTTGTTCTTCACGACCATCGCTGTATTTATCATTTTGAAGAAAATGACGTAGTAATACCAATTGTTGTTTTAGAAGAACTGGATAGATTTAAAAAAGGAAATGAACAAATTAATTTTCAGGCCAGAGAGTTTATGCGTGAGCTTGATAAACTTTCAGGTGAAGATTTATTCAATAGAGGGGTTTCACTTGGTGAAGAAAATGGAACTTTGTATATTGAATCCGGTAAAGCATTTTCTGAAGAGTTGGTCGAATCATTTTCTGAAAAAAATGCAGATAACAGAATTCTTGCTATTGCAGAGTTTATTCGAAATAATAATTCTGATAAAGATATGATTTTAGTTAGTCAGGATATTAATTTGCGCTTAAAAGCAAAGTCACTAGGTTTTTTAGCACAAGATTACAAGACCGGAAAAGTGCGAAATCTGGATAAAATTCAAAAAGGAATTAATACGTTTGAAAATATTGATTCTGAATTAATTTCAAGGCTTTATAAACATGAGGAGGGTCTGTCTATTGATGAACTGGAGCTTGAGGAAGAAATAACAGCACATCAGTATTTTATATTAAAAAGTGATAAATCGAGTGCTTTGGCACATTATGATCCCTTTGAGAAAAAGGTTTCGAGAGTTGAAAAAGAAAAAGCCTCTGGAATTGTACCCCGAAATGCAGAACAGACTTTTGCGTTAGATGCTTTGTTAAGACCTGAAATAAAACTGGTTTCATTGACAGGAAAGGCGGGAACAGGAAAAACCTTACTTGCTTTGGCAGCTGCTTTGCAACAAAGAAAAGATTATGGACAAATATACCTTGCAAGACCTATTGTAGCACTGGGAGATAAAGACTTAGGCTATTTGCCGGGTTCTGCAAATGAGAAAATTGGTCCTTATATGCAACCGCTTTTTGATAATCTGAATTTTATTAAAAACAGGTATGGTAAAAATAGTAAAAATTATGCCCGTATTGATGATATGGTTGAAGATGAAAAGTTGGTAATAACACCTTTACCCTACATCCGGGGAAGAAGTTTGTCAAATATTTATTTTATTGTTGATGAAGCTCAGAACCTAACACCTCATGAGGTAAAAACAATTATTACTCGTGCAGGTGAAGGTACAAAAATGGTGTTTACAGGTGATATTCAGCAAATTGACTCACCATATCTTGATGATAAATCAAATGGGCTTACTTATTTATCAGACCGGATGAAAGGACAGGATATTTTTGCTCATGTTAACCTTCTTAAAGGAGAAAGGAGTTATCTTGCTGATTTGGCTAGTGACTTACTTTAGTCATTGGTATATTGGTCATTACATTTGTAATTGTTGTGTAGAGACACACGGCCGTGTGTCTTTAACAGCAAGCGAATAACCAATACACTTATTACTAATATACTAATTACTAAAAGATGGAACTATTAAAATTTGCAGCTATTGACATTGGTACCAACGCAATGCGTTTACTTTTTGCTAATGTTATTGAGGATGAGGGTGAAACCTGGTTTAAAAAAGCTGCCTTGTTCCGTATGCCAATTCGTTTAGGTGAGGATGTATTTGAATATGGCAAAATTAAAAAAAAACGTGCAAAAAAGCTGATTCAAATCATGCAGGCTTTCAGTCTTTTAATGGAAGCAAATGAGGTTGTACGCTATAGGGCATGTGCAACATCGGCAATGCGCGAAGCTGAAAACGGCATGAAACTAATTGAACTAATTTATAAAGAAACAGCTATGAATATTGAATTAATTTCAGGACTTGAAGAGGCTGAAATTATTCGGGGTACACAGATTAAGCACCTTCTTTCAACTAATAAAAACTGGTTGTATGTTGATGTTGGTGGTGGTAGCACTGAAATTACCCTATTTGAAAATGGAGAAGTAATTAAATCACATTCTTTTAAAATTGGTACCATTAGAATGTTGAAGAATATGGTGAAAAAAGAAGAGCATGAAAATTTAAATGAATGGCTAACAGAAATTAGTAATAATTATGATGACTTAAAAGTGATCGGTTCAGGTGGTAATATCAATAAAATTTATAAATTTTCGGAGAATAAAGAGGGGAAAGGCTTATTTTATGACGAATTGAAACAAATTTATAAAGAAATAAAAAACTATTCCTATGAAGATCGTTTGAAAGTGCTCGGTTTTAATCCAGATAGAGCAGATGTTATTATACCTGCATCTGAAATCTTTCTAAATATTATGAGAAAAACAGGAGCAGGCAAAATTCATGTACCTAAAATTGGTTTGGCAGATGGTATTATCAGAATGGAATACAGTAAGTTCAAGGCAGAAAAGATTAAATAATTTCATTTATTAAAAAAATAGAAGAAAAAGTCTAAAGCTAAGCTTTTTGTAACTCGTATTCAGTTTAAGAGGACAGTTTCACGCAAAGAACGCTAAAAAGTGAATGCAAAGCATTCATAAACTTTGCGAGCTTTGCGTTTTTTTTAACAATATTGTGAATATATACATAATAAACTCTGTGTTTTTTGCGTGAAAATAAGCTAACTGTGTAGTTACAATTTTTTTAAGTCAGAGATTTTGTGTATTTGTATTGGCTTCGTCTGGCTAAAGGTTCAAGGATGAAAAAAACTTGAATATGGTGGGATAGGCTTCGAATGCTTTTCTTCAACTTTTCTTTTGTAACTTTTTAATTGTTTAAACGTCTTGAATGTAAAATAAATAATAATAATGAAAACGATAATTCTGATAGTATTTAGTACATTAATCACTTATATCAATTGTAGCTCACAAACATTACAGGATTCTGTAATTACAAAAACTGGAAAGGAATTAAAAGGAGTCGTTCTTGATTTTAGTAAAAAGACAGCACTACCATATGCTAATATTGCTGTATTGCAAAAAAATGTAGGTACAATAACCAACGAAAAAGGACAATTTTCATTGGATATTACAAATCTGGATGAAAATGATACCTTAAGTTTTTTGTATATTGGTTACAAAAATAAAAACATTACTATTGGCCAGCTTGATAGTTTTTCTGTTATCCAACTGCAAGAAAATATTTTTAATTTGGCTGAGGTTTTTGTCTTTGGTGATAATCCTGATCCTAAACAAATTGTGAAAAAAATATTAGAGAATAAGGATGTTAACTACAAAGAGAAAACAAGCAAAAGTCAGGTGTTTATTCGCAAAAGATATATTTCGGATATTACGAATATAAAATTCACTTTAAAAAAGAGCACGTTTGACCAATTAAATAAAAAAACACTTGATTATATTGAAAAAAAAATGCCTAAACATTCAACTTCATATACTGACTTTTTGGGGTATTTATATTCTTCAAAAAACAAGGATGATACAATACGCCTTAAAATTGACCCTTTAAAAATTGTATCTCTTAAAGAAAAAGATCTTGCTGACTCAGATCAATTAGTGGACAATTTTGAAAAAATGTTTGCCAATACCAGTGAAAAAGAGTTTTGGAAAGTGAAAAGTGGAATTTTTAGTAGTAAAATAGAATTAGATGAAAAGAACGATAAATCAAAAAGTGATTCGCTCAAAAAAATCTATAAAAATCAAATGAATTTGAAATATTATAGCCGTAGAATTAGAAATAATTTAGATTATAGTTTATTAAACGATAAAAAAGATTGGGAATTTTTATATCAAACAGGAAAATATAATTATACACTTGCTGGTGGTGCCAATGTAAAGGGCGAGGACGTATATATAATTGATTTTACACCCAAAAGAAGCGGAAGTTATGAAGGTAGAATATATGTTGCAATGAATACATTTGCTTTAGTTAGAGCAGATTATGGATATGCTCCTGGAAAAACAGGAAGGAATATACAAATAATAGGAATTGGATATTCTCAGAATTATTATAGAGCCTCTATATTTTTTGAAAAAAAAGATGCTACATATAATTTAAAATATTTTTCAAAAGAAACAGGCTCTAGGCAGAGTGTTAACAGAAGCCTATCTTTAATAAAGAAACGCAAACGGTTTCTTATCAATAAAAAACTAAATGAAATAAAAGCTGATGTTAAACTTTCAATAAATACAAAAGAATCTGTTGAAATGCTTGTTATTAAGAAAGAAGAGATTTTACACAATAAGTTTGCAAATTTTAAGCAGAAAACACATGCAAAAGTAATATATGTAGATCGGTTTAATGATAATTTATGGAAAGGGTTTTCAATAATTGAACCTACCAAACAAATGAGAGATTATAAAAAACTTGAGGAATAATAGTACTTTCTAAAAGTATTAGCTAAATTAATCGCATATTTAAAATACTACGAAATGAATCAACTTTTTCAAAAGCTGATTGTTTTTTCTTATTAATACCTGGAATTGAAATAGAAAATGATTGTTTTCTCTTATTACTGTCCTGAACTGTTATTAAATAGGAGTCCTTTTCAGTAACAATTTGTAATTTATAATCATAAATTACATAAGGCACACGGGGCTGTTTAATTTTTTTATTGATATTTTTTAGTAGCGAGTTTTCGTGCAGATAATTATAAATTTCTGTTGTATCTTCCTCTGTTAGGTTTTGAGTTTTTTTTATAACAGGTATATTCTTTGACTTAAATCCCCAATGTTCATCCTCAAAAATCACTTTGTTATCTCTAATAACATATATTTCCTTCGATCCGTTTGAGTCTTTTGAACGTTCTTGTCTTTTATATGTTAAAGTTATTTCTAAATTTTGCATTTTTATAAAATTTGGTTTATTTTGTTACTAGCTTAAGTCCTTTATTAATTACTTTGTGCTCTAAATTAATTATTAGAGCTGGTCTTAAAAAAAGAAAATATACAATAAAATGGAAGTTATAAAAAATAAAGAACTGGGCAAGGGCATAAAAAAAATACTCATACCTCTGCCATCATACGGATTTGATCCATCAGAAACAGCAATTCCATGGAAA
>JAOZNO010000930.1 GCA_029933755.1 Bacteroidales bacterium
CTGAAAACCCAATGGGAACAAATATAACAAACAATCTGACTGTGTTAAAATATTTTTATATAGCTACGGCTATTAAAAAATATTTATGCCTTGCATCTTGTTCACTATATTTATTTCTTGTCACAAAGTAATTAATAGAGGTGGCCTTAATAAATGGTGAAAAAATCTCGAACAATCGTCTTTTTTTTATATCTTTGGCTTTTTGAGGGTAATGAAAATAACATAATCTGCGATAGTTGATGTTTTTTTGGATTGTGTGAAAAAATACAGGAGTTTTATGATCAAAGATCTTATAATGGTTGGCAACAAAACAAAGCCAGACGTTCATTTTAGTTATGAAAAAGGTGAATTAACCATTGAGGGAAGATGTATTTTGGAATATGCTGAAATTATTTTTGAACCAATGACAGATTGGCTTGAAAAGTATCTTGAAGAGCCAATTAAAAAAACAATAATAAATTTAAGGCTTGAATATTTTAATTCGAGTACAGCAAAGGCTTTAGTGCGATTTTTGCTGCAAGCAAAAGAAGGTCTTGAAAAAAAATCAGACTTACTTGTAAATTATTATTATGATGATGAAAATATATATGAGTATGGACAGGATTTCCAGGAAGTGATAGGAATATCGTTTAATTTCATAGAAAAAGACTTTCATGCATAAATAAATGGATTAGGATTATCAGTTGTTGTTTACGTTTGTTATAATTTATACTTTAAAATTTTGTAAGCTAACATAAAATCCTTTTTAAAGGGTTTATTAATAAAGAGTAAAATGGAAAGATTACTTTCTGGCGCAACTCAAAAATCGCCATTAATACATATGGATCCGGCTAAAGGTTTGATTGAAATTATGGGCAGGTCAACTCCGGAAGATACAGAAAAGGTTTTTAGACCTATTATTAGTTGGGTTGATAAATATGTTAAACAGCCCAAGGAAAAAACGATTGTAAATTTTCATTTTGAATATTTTAATTCAAGCACTACCAAAGCATTAATGAGGTTTGTTAACAAACTGGTTATTTTGGATAAGGATGAATCATTAGAATTGGAAATAAACTGGTTGTATTTTGATGAAGACATGTTGGAATACGGTCAGGATTTTGAAGAGCTTTCGGGTTTATCATTTAATTTTATTGAAAGCGACTATTCTAACATCAATTTTGATATTAAATCATACTAAAACCTACACACATAAGAAACAAAAATGCCGAAATTAAGTTTCGGCATTTTTAGTTTTTGGAGTTTGAAATGAATAAAATATCCAAATCCTATTTATTTGCGCTTCTGGCAATTATGTTCTGGTCAACGGCAGCTGTTGCCTTTAAGGTGGCACTTAAATATATGGATTTTATCCATTTGCTCTTCTTTTCATCACTAACATCTTTCTTTGTTCTGCTCATTATTATTATTCTAAAAAAAGAGTTTAAAACCTTATTTACCTATTCAAAAAAGCAATATTTTAATTCTGTATTGTTAGGTTTTTTAAACCCTTTTGCCTACTATTTAGTGTTATTAAAGGCATATAGTATTTTGCCTGCACAACTGGCGCAACCACTAAACTACCTTTGGCCAATTATGTTGGTACTCCTTTCTGCTCCGTTATTGGGGCAAAAACTTAATTACCGAAGTCTGATTGCTATTTTTATAAGTTTTTTTGGTGTTTATTTAATTAGCTCCCGAAATCAGCTATTTAGTCTGGAAATTGACCAACCTTTTGGTATTTTATTAGCTGCTGGCAGTTCAATTATATGGGCATTATTTTGGATTTATAATGTGAAAGATAAACGCCCGGAAATACATAAACTGGTATTAAGTTTTTTCTTTTCCCTTTTCTTTATCATAATAGCTTTATCTTTATTCTCATCTTTTGAGATACCTGAAACTAAGGGGCTTATTTTTGCATTTTATATAGGTCTGTTTGAGATGGGTGTAACTTATGTTTTATGGTTAAAAGCATTGCAGTGGGCTGATAGAAGTGACAGAATCAGTAATCTTGTTTTTATTTCTCCTTTTTTTTCATTAATATGGATTTATTTAATACTCGGTGAAAATATTTATAACACTACTATTGCTGGTTTGGTTTTT
>JAOZNO010000931.1 GCA_029933755.1 Bacteroidales bacterium
TGAGATATGTTGAAAGAAAATAGCATGAAAAATTGAGAAGCTAAGAGTAATTATTATAAAAAGATTTAATGAGTAAAGTTGTAAATTATAACCTGCAATTATTATCAGATATAGTTTTACTAATTGATAGTTCGCGAAAAAAAGTTGCAACTACCATAAATGCAGAGCTTACACTTCTATATTGGAATATTGGAAAACAAATCAATGATAATATTCTGAAAAATAAAAGAGCAGATTACGGAAGACAGGTTTTAGCAGGTTTAAGTAAAGAGTTAACTCATCGTTACGGTAATGGATTTAGTAAAAGAAACTTACGAAATTTTATTGAATTCAACAAACTGTATCCAGAATCCCAAATTGTGCACCCATTGAGTGCACAATTAAGTTGGACACACATACGCAGTTTATTGCCCATAGAAGACAGGCTTAAACGAGAGTTCTATATTCAAATGTGTAAACATGAAAGGTGGAGTGTAAGAACTTTGCAAGAACGTATTTCAAGTATGCTTTTTGAACGAACAGCAATAAGTAAAAAGCCTGAACAAACTATTGTTAATGATTTAAAAAAACTTGATACAGAAAAGAAAGTTTCTCCTGATTTAACATTCAAAGATCCATACTTTCTTGATTTTCTGGGTCTACATGATACTTACAACGAAAAAGATCTGGAAAGTGCAATATTATTACACTTGCAGAATTTTATAACTGAACTTGGAACTGATTTTGCTTTTTTAGCACGTCAAAAAAGAATTATCATAGACAATGAAGACTTTTACATTGACTTACTTTTTTATCACAGAGGTTTAAAAAGCCTGATTGCCATAGATTTGAAACTTGATAAATTTCGCGCATCTTATAAAGGGCAAATGGAGCTTTATCTACGTTGGTTAGAGAAAAACGAAATGCGTGAAGGGGAGAGTAAACCTATTGGTTTAATTCTTTGTAGCAAAAAATCACCTGAACAAATTAATTACTTGATGCTTGAAAATAGTGAGCAAATTAAAGTAGCCGAATATTTAACAAAATTACCTGACAAGAAATTACTTGAAGATAAATTACAAGAAGCCATAATTTTAGCAAAAAATCGATTAAAAGAATAACGCAATGAAGAAAATAATTTCATATATCATCATAGTTGCCATATTTGCTATAGCAAGTTGTAAGGTTGGCCCTAATTTTAAAAAACCAGAATTAAATAATCCTGAAGCTTTCTTAAATGATAGTCTGAAAGGAGATACCATAGTTTATGACAGCACCTATAATGACTCTTTAATGAATTTGGTTTGGTGGGAACTCTTTGAGGATAATACTTTGCAAGCACTGATCAAAAAAACGGTTGAGAATAATAAAGATTACCTAATTGCCATTTCCAGAATTGAAGAGGCAAGAGCAACTTTAGGTTATACCAAAGCTGATTTATACCCTGCATTTGGAATTAAGGCTGATGCAAAACGCGCAAAATTAAACCTGTTGGGTTCGACCGATGCAATAAATGCCTTTTCAATTAGCCCAACCATGTCATGGGAAATTGATTTTTGGGGTAAAATAAGGCGTTCAACAGAAGCTGCACGGGCAGAACTTCTCGCAAGTGAATATGGCAAACAAAAAATTATGACCAGTTTAATTTCAGAAGTAATTGGCACATACTTTTTACTAATTGATTATAAAGCAAGATATGATATTTCTGAAAAAACATACAATACCCGAAAGGATTATTCATATATTATTCAGGCAAGGTTTGATAAAGGCATTGTCCCTGAGATTGATTTGAACCAAGCACAAATACAGGAAGCTCAGGCTGAGTCAGCTATTTACCTTTTTGAACGCTTGGTAAAACAAACGGAATATACTCTGAGTATTTTATTAGGTCAAAACCCCAACGATATTGTAGGAGCAAACAAATTAAAAGATCAAATTGTACCACCGGAAATACCACCAGGACTCCCATCACAACTTTTGGAGCGTAGACCCGACGTTCGGGAAGCAGAACAATTATTGGCAGCGCAAAATGCACGGATTGGTGTTGCACAAGCTATGCGGTTTCCATCAATTAGCCTCACGGGTTTATTAGGAATTGGAAGTG
>JAOZNO010000137.1 GCA_029933755.1 Bacteroidales bacterium
CCATCTATTCCACCATCACCTGATTTTGATGTTTCAATAAAATCTCCATATCCCATTTCTTTGAGTAAAATCAATATTACTTTTTCAAAATAATAAGGATCAATACTTTTTAGTTTTTCTAACAATTCAGACTTTACAGTGTTTTCAATTTGCGTAAAACCAGAGTCAATCAAGTCTTGTGGTGTTGAGTTTACAATCTCATTAGTTGTTTGCTTTGACTTTCCTTTTTCCTCCGCATAAAAATCAAGAAAATTATCAGCATTCTCAATATCTTTTAATTTTAATTCAATTTTTAAGGAGTTTAACCCTTTTTTTGTAATCATTACCATTCCTCGTTTTGGAAATTCGATAAATCCACCTTTTTTAAGGTATGATTTTCCCCAAGCAATTCGATTAGAAATCAAAATATCTCCACTTTTAGTTTTTTGCTCCAACAATTCAGAAGGTAAGTGTAAATAATACTTATCTGTTACTTTTTTAATCAGTTCACGTGAGCTAATCGTTTTACTATCGCTCAAGATTTCTAATATTGGATTAAACGTTTCATGAAATTTTGGTATTTCCATATTACTCATTTTCCTTCTTGATTTATTGCCTACACTTGTAAAACATATTGTGTTTCTTCTATAGCTACAAGCTATTTTTTATTCCATAATTTAATAAACAAATATACTAATTTTCATAAGAATGATAATTGATTATTTACACATTTTCCAATTCTCAAATCTTTTTATATTTACCATATCAAGATTTACCAATGCCTGTTCTGCCTTAGCGGAATTTAAAAAACTTTGCAAGTCTTCACATTTCCAAATCCGACGGTACTCCAACAAGCCGCTTAGCGGGTAAGCTTATTAAAAGCGAAAAATGTATTAGTTTGTATATTTGTTTGTTAAGAACCCGCTTAGCGGCTGAATGCAGAAAATTACACTTTTCGGAGCAGACTTAAATCTTCTAATCTCCAAATTTGCACATTTCAAAACTTATTCAAATGAACATTCACATTCAGGCAATAGTTTTATTATTTTTTGTATTTCATTTTCATATAGTTGATTATCAGTAATTTCAAGATTATATAAATTTGTGAGCTTAATAGATTCCGGCAGAGCTGTAAGCAGGTTGTTGCTTAAATAAAGACTTGATAAACCAGACATATTACCTATTGATTCCGGAATGCTTGTGAGTTTATTGTTATTTAGTTGCATCATCCGCAAATTCTTGAGATTGCCTATTGATTCAGGTAGTTCAGTTAGTTGATTCTTATTTGCATAAAGCATATTTAAATTGATAAGCTTGCCAATAGACTCAGGAAATTTATTTAGTTTATTTCCAAACAGATAAAGCTCTTCTATATTTACAAGCTGGCCAAAAAATTCAGGTAGGCTGGTAAGTTGATTATTTCCTAAATTAAGAATATACAGATTTGTGAATTCGCCAAATGCTTCAGGCAGATTGCTTAATTGGTTTCCGCCTAAATTAAGCTCTGTTAAGTTTTTTAGCTTTAATAATGATTCAGGCAAATCAGTAAATTGATTACTGCTTATATCAAGTTTTCTCAAATTTATGAGATTTTCAATTGATTCGGGTAAACTGTTAAGCTTATTTGTTGACAAAGTAAGTTGCTTTAAACTTGTTAGTTTGCCAATGCTCTCAGGTACACCTGTAAGCTGATTATCAATTAAAAACAAAATTTTTAAATTTGTAAGATTCCCTATTGATGTAGGCAGACTGGTGAGTTTATTCCCTCCAAAAGATAATTCGGTAAGGCTTGAAAGATTGCCTATAGATTTAGGCAAACTGCTAAGTTGACCTGATGACATATTAATTACTTTTAAATTCTGTAGTTTTCCTATCGATTCAGGTAAGCTGGTAAATTGACTAAAAATGACCTCAAAAACTTCTAAATTTTTAAGATTACCTATTGATTCTGGCAGTTTTTTTAGATTTTTGCAATTTATACTTAATCTTTTCAAGTTTATAAATTTACCAAATGATTCAGGAAGGCTTTCAATCTCAGGTTCATATAAATCTAAATAATGAACCTGCTCAGGTGTTTTCAAAGCTTCTTCTAAAGAATTAAAACTTGTTTTTTCTTGGGCATTTATAAAAATACTGCTTACAATAAGTAATGTTAGGGTAAATAATTTTCTCATTTCTTTTTTTTGTTTAATAATTGTATAATTTTCATATCTTTTTATTTTCGCAATACCAAACTCACAACTGACGGGTTAACCCGTCAGTTCATCAACAGATTCTTTCTTAATGAAAATACACCATGGTTGCACCAAAGCCATATTCTTTAAATGAGGCATCCTGGTAACGGTATTTTTTGTATTTATGGTTTAGCTCTTTTATTACTTCCATTTTTAATGTGCCATTGCCCAAGCCATGAATAAAAACAATTTTTTGTACTTTTTCTTTTATGCCTTTATTCATTTCCTCATGAAAATGTTTCATTTGCACAGCTAACATTTCAGTATTTGACATTCCTTTTGTGTCGTCCAGCAGTTCATGGATATGTAAATCAACTTCCCTTATTTCTTTTCTTTTTGAAGATTCAAACTTTCGTGGGCGTTTTCCACGCCTACTGTTATGTTCTTTTTCCTGAATTGCTTTTTTAATTTCTTTTTCGCTTATTTCAGGCATTCCTTGTCCTTTTTTTGATTCATCAAATATGGTGACCAGGTAAGCATTTTCATGGAAAAAATCATTTTCAGTAAAACTACTTTGCTTAAAGAATTTAACAGGGTTTAGTTTTAATTCTTTTGAAATATTTGGCTTCACTTCATGTGGATTGTTTTTATAATACATACACTGAACAACCAATGAGTCCATATCTTTTAGTAGTTCTTTTTTTAATGTTTTTAATGAAAGCTTGCTGTTTGCTTCCAGTTTTCCAGGGTGACTAACATGAAAAGCTCCAAATTTTATCATTACATTATAATAAGCCTCATAATTGCTATCATTAATAATGAATAACTCAAGATCACTATCGGTCATGTTTTTCTGATCTACAGGAACAAAAGCAAGAAAGGTATAAATACTATCGTCATCTTTTTCGTACTCTTCTTCAGGTTCTGTCACTTCCGTTGTTACAGGTTCAACTGTTTTTTCGTGATATGCTATATCATCCTCTTCGGTCATTTTTGGTGCGTCGTAGTTGCCCGTTTGTACAGGTATTAACTCATTTACCGAAATAGGAATTTCAAACTCATCCTCGTTAAGTACTGCTACCATATCTTTATCCAAATATTTAACTATTGTACCACCGCCAACATCGTTTAAAAATCGTACTTTATCGCCTATATTATATTTCATCTGTTTATATTTAATTAATTTTTATTTGTCAGATGTTACCACATGTCAAAAATAATCATTCTCGTGCGTGTTAATAATTATTTTTAACATGTTTGTTTCATCTGTCTATATTTAATTGTTTTATTATTTTTGATTATTTGTAAATACAAAATTATAAAATAAGTTTGGAGTTTATGTTAAGGTCAGCTCTAATAATTAATTATATTTGTTTCTTGCCACAAAGTAATTATTGAGATGGCCTTTATCAGAAATACCTAAATGGAAAAATGGACTAAATATATTATCAGATTATTTGTCGTAATAATTGGCTTAGGCTTGTTGCTGCTTTCCTTATTTTTATTATTCATTGAATATGAAAAGCTTATTTTTATTGTTTTAGAAAGTGCAGGAAAGTTGTATAAAATTGAGGAGTTTAAATCTGAATATTTAAGTCAAACAAAATTTCAATTAATTAAATTTTTAATCATAGTTAGCACTTTATTCTTTTTTGGAGTCACTTATAAATGGTATAAGCAATTTGAAAATGGAATAATCGCTTTATTAAGATTTGTATTTATAGGTTTAAGAATTGAGATAAGCGAAATTTCTAAAAAAGACTGGTATCTATTTGCTGTTGTTTTTAGTTTAGCAACTATAGTGAAAGCTTATTATTTTTATTCGCAACCCATTACAAACGATGAAGCTTTTACATTTATAAATTATGTAAACCATGGGTTTGTTGCTTCTTTAAGCTACTATAATCTAACAAACAACCACATATTGCATTCATTATTATGTAATGTATTTACCTTACTACCTGTAAGTCCGGTATATACATTACGAATTGCATCTTTTATCGTTGGTGCTGTTACATTGATTGTCGTTTTTATCTTATTTAGAAAGTTATTGAGCAATAAAGCTGCATTTTTTGCTTTTCTTTTCTTTTCATTTGCGCCACCTATCATTCAATATGGGTTTTTGGCTCGTGGATATAGCTTAATTCTGTTGTTTACTACCATCTCAACTTTTGTATTATTTGAACTAATTCAGGATAATAAGAATAGAAAAAAACATTGGCTTATTTTTATAATTTCAAGTGTTTTAGGGTTTTATTCAATACCAATTTATCTGTATGTTTTTGTTTCTCATTTCGTATTTTATTTCATTTATTTAGTAAGGGTTTCAGATGACATTATTCGTAATTTAAAAGAACTGGTTGTTATTTCTGCAATTATTGGATTACTGGTTATTGTGCTCTATTCACCAATTGTTTTGGTTAGTGGTTTAGATGCTCTTATTGGGAATGAAGTTATTGAGAGTTTATCGATTAGTCAATTTACAGAACAATTTCCTGAGTTTTTCATAGATTATATTTTGTGGATTTTTGGTGGAAATATTTATTTCACTGGTTTAGCACTGCTAGTTACATCAGTTGGCTTAATTTATTCCTTTAAGAAAAAGCAGAATTTGTTCATCCTTATTGTTAGTTTTATCCTTGTACCAATTTTAGTGGCAAGTATTCAGCGTATTGAACTTTATAACCGCCTTTTTGTGTTTGTAATACTTTTTATAAGTATGGCTATTGGTTTATTTGTTGAATTATTATTGTACACGTTTAAACGAAAGAAAATTTGGTCAGATTTAGCTTTATATGGTTCAGCTATATTACTTGCTACCATTATGTTGCTTAGCTTAAATAGTACTTGTGAGTATGAAAAACAAAAGAATAATATGGCTTATCGTTTTGTTGATAAGATTGAAAATAACTCAATAATTTTTAGCACCAATTCTGTTCGTTATTATACTTTTTTAAAATTTAAGGCAATGTTTCTTGATAAAAAGCAAATAGAACTTATTCGTGAAGATTTTGATGAAAATTATGCCTACGATTATATTTCAGAAACAAAAGCTGAAAATGAAAATTATGTATTGCTATCAAAATATAAATATTCAATGGTTTACAATGATAAATTTATAAGGCTTTACAAAAGAATAGCAGAAAATTGATACCATTCAAAAAAGTAAAACTATTTATTTTTATACTTTTGTGCCAAAATGGTAACTATTCAGTCACCTAATTGTCAAAAAAATGCCACAGATTGTTTATGAGAACATAAGTATACTGAATAGTAACCCAAAATAGAAGAATATATGCAACAGGAGTACAAAAATATATTAATAAAAGATTATACTTATCCCTTAATAGGAGAAAAAATTGCAAAGTATCCACTTGAAAACCGTGACGATTCAAAGCTACTTTATCAGGATAATGGTAGTATTAAATATATAAGGTTTAGGAATTTACCGGAGCTTTTGGAGAAAAATGATTTACTGGTATTTAATAATGCTGAAGTAATTCAGGCACGTCTTGCTTTTAATAAAGAAACTGGTGCAAAAATTGAAATATTTTGTTTAGAACCATATAGCCCGGCTGATTATAACTTATCATTTCAAACTACAAATAGATGTGAGTGGAAATGTATGATCGGCAATCTGAAAAAGTGGAAAACTGAAAGTTTGCGTAAACAGCTTGAAATTAATGGTAGTATTTATACGATTGAGGCTAAAAAGCTTGTGCAGAATGGGGCTTCGGTAATTGTAGAATTCAAATGGAATTCAGTTGATTCGGCTAAGTCTGAACTAAGTTTTGCAGATATATTGGAACATATTGGTAAAACACCGCTTCCACCATATTTAAACCGGGAGGCTGAAAAGTCAGATAAAACACGCTATCAAACTGTTTATGCCAAACAAAAAGGCTCGGTAGCGGCACCTACGGCTGGTTTACATTTTACTGATCGTGTATTCAACGATTTAGACCAAAAAGGTATTAAAAAACTTGAACTTACTTTACATGTTGGTGCTGGTACATTCAGGCCTGTTAAAAGCGAAACAATAGAAGGTCATGAAATGCATGAGGAACATTTTAGGGTAGAAAAATCATTTTTAGAACAACTAATAAAACAGAAGGGACGAATTATTGCCGTTGGAACAACTTCTGTTCGTACTTTAGAGAGTTTATACTGGTTGGGTGTAAAATTGCAGGAACAGGCAAATTATGAAGATGTTTTGTCTATTAGCCAATGGGAAGTTTATTCGATTTCGGGAGAGTATAGCTTGAATGAGTCAATTACGGCACTAATAGACTATCTGGATATTAATGAAACTGATTATATAGAAGCCACTACACAAATTATCATTGTTCCTGGTTATAAATTTAAAATAATTGATGGTTTAATTACTAATTTTCATCAACCGCAAAGTACTTTATTATTGCTTATTGCGGCAGTATTAGGAGAGAAGTGGAAAGAAATATATGATTATGCTCTAGCGAATGATTTTCGATTTTTGAGTTATGGGGATAGTTCGCTGTTTTGGGTATAAGTTTATTAGAAAGAAATATCCCATTGTATACGATAACGGAATCCACTATGCTGAAATTCTGTATCATGAGTATTTTCTAAATAGGAACTTTCAATTGTTAACTTGTTACGGTGACCACTAAAAAACCAATTCAAGCCCATAGTTAACTCTTGTCTTAATTCGTTATTTAACTCTAAGTTTGGAATGTAAAATGCGTATCGTGTGTATATTTCAAGAGGTTTAGGGAGTTTTGACCAAACATAATGAGGGAAATAGCCAAATTGAACTAAATTTCCTGTAAGTGTGGTTATTTGTGTATTTATTAAATCATTTATTTGTTTCCAGTGTAGCTCTTGTTGCCATGAAAAACCTTTATACATTCCGGCAGTTTCAATTACTGACTGATTTATACGGTATTGGCCTGGGTTACTTTCTGTAAAACCTTCAAGCTGCCCACCTCCACTTGATGAAAACCTTGTATATTGACTCTGATTTGTTACAAGTCCAACAGCAATAATTGCTGCAAATTTTTTGTGATAATCTAAATCTGAACCCTCAAACTTTAAAGATTCTCCCATAAAATTCCATTGCAAACGCATCATATACATTAAATGATGATCATCATTGCTTTCATTGCCTCTGCCCGTTCCCATTAATGCAGATATCCAATAATTAAAATCAGCAATACCCTCAGCTTTAAGATGGCCGAATAATGACAGGCCTTGCTGTCTGTCAATTGTAAATTGTCTTGTAAGAATTGATCTTTCAACAGATTGTTGCTTACCGGATGAAATAATTCGCTCACGGTTATATTGAACTTTCCATTGACCTATTTTTATTTTAAGAAAAGGAAATTTTTCAATCATTAATCTAAAATCCAATAAATAGGAGCCTGCTAATTCATATTCCAGATAATATTTCAACCATGACTGATAACTATGTCCACCTACCTTAATTCTTGCTCTGTTAATATACATGTGGATCTGATTACCTTCAAAGTCATTAAGAGTAATTGGGTCTGTATCAGTAGGGTATGATATTCTAAATTGCCCTCTCCATTCAATATGCATGAAATAATTGTTATTCGCACTACTTAGCTCAAAACCTTTATCTCCGTATCTAATTAGTGGCTTGGATAAAGTATCTGCTTGTTTTTCTTGTGCGGTAATTGAATAGTTAATGCTTACGAATAAAAGTAATAATAATAGGCTTAATCTAATTTTTGATTGCATTGTAATATAAACTTTTGATAGTCTGGAAAAACACTAATTGTTTGTCTATAATGTCAGTTTTTTTGAAATAATTTATTTTTTTACATTTTGTTAAAAGTCAGCAATTTTCAGTGGCTTGGCCGACAACTGTCTGTAGCACAGTGTTTTTTCTGCCTGCTACGTACTAATTAAGAAGAAATCTTAGTTAAGAATATTCTCAACTTTATACAGGCTTTGCGCTTCTTTGCGGAATAGCTATTACACAGAGTT
>JAOZNO010000932.1 GCA_029933755.1 Bacteroidales bacterium
AAAAAATCCTCAGCTTGGGGGAGCTGAGGAAAGGTAAATTCAATATTCATTCGGTAACTTTTATGAAAAAGGAAGAATACTAAATCAGCACAAATGTACTAAATATTTTTGAAATATGTACGAATTAGAACAGTAATCGTTCGGTATCGACCAACCAATACCACTTTCCAAACAACTACAAATTGGATTAATGCTTTCATTTTATGCATATTAACCCGATTGGCATCCAACTTGTATTACCATTTTCAACAACAACATATTTATACTAAGGAGTTGTAAATGAATAAATGCTTCTTTTGTCTAAATTTTTTGTTCTCTTACAAATCAAAATAAGTCGCAAATAGTGAACTATTTAAGATTTTTTTTGAAGCAGTAAAAGAGCAAAATAATAACAGTAAAAGTAGTAGTTATTTGTTTACATCTCCTAAGCTTTTACATTGAGCCTGTCGAAATGTGGCGAAGTATAATACGCACCATTAATAAATGGTTTATCGTGAAAAGGTATTCGTGTTTTGGAACATGAATATTGGTAACTTAATAATAATTAAGGGGAATTAGAAAATTGAAAGAATTCATTTACTACAAATTTAGGTTAATTTATAAATAATTACAAAAACGACACAATTTTTTCAATTTTCGCCCTCTTTTCTTTTTTAAAATATCATTTACTGATGTTTCGTACCTACACCTAAGTCTTCAATACTCAGTCATTAACAATCAGGATAAATATTACACATCCCTAAATATCAACAAATTAACACCTCCAATTTGATACCAAACGTTCTTTGCGTAACTTTGTATATTCTTTGTGTAACTCCGTGTAATAGCTATTTAACAGCGTTGAGGGCTTTGCCTGTTCGCAAAGAAGCACAAAGCTGTCACAAAGCTGCACAAAGAGCCCTGTCGCAAACTCATATAGCTGTACAATAACCAGTTAGACCCCTTTTATTAAATTCGAAACTTTAATCACTTACTCTCGTGAATCCATAAATCAATAGCTAACTAACTTGAGTCTGTCTATAATGTCAGTATTTTAAGATTTTTTATATGTTCTACTATTTTAAAATGAGAGCAGTCTTCAGCTCTCAGTAAGCTCCCTTTGCAAAGCTACTGCATACTGTAGACCGACTACTGCCGACTTCTTATATCATTTAATTAAAGTAACAAACCGACAAACCGTGACTGTATAGACAAATACTAACTATTCTGTTAATGCTTTTAACATATCTTCAATATCGCCCGGGGTACTACTTATTTTCATAAATTGTCCCATTGTTAGGTTTGGCCAATGCAAAGCTAATCGGTATTTTCCATGAAGTATTATTGCTTTATTATCCAATAACAATATTTCATAAGGAAGAGCAGCTATATGTTTTGTTCCAATCTTTGGTAAGAAAGCAGCTTCACCTTTTTCTTTATCAAGTAGACCAACACCATAGATAGCAATTTTAGATTTTTCAAATTTTAAACGATATACTTTAACCGTTTTTCCTTTTTTGGCAGCCAGATTTGCTTCAATCTTTTTAACACCCTCTGCAAATGATGAAAATGTTTTTAACTCAACAGGATCATCGAAATACGGCATAGCCATCATATAATGATATTTCCGCAATTCTTTTTTTGTAAGTCCGCCACCAAATGGGGTAAAGTCTGTTCCAATAGTTTTTAGAGCATCTTTAACATCTTGTGTTATTTTATTCAGTTTCGCCTCGTTAGCAGTTATTTTATCTCCTAAATAGGCATTAAAAATATATTCAGGGTTTAAAAGACTAACTTCAACACCTTCTGTTGTTTTATATATGCCTACTTTTAGCATACTGGCCAAAACCCGCTGATCTTTTCCAATTAGTGTAACTCCGTAAATGTCACTTCGCGTAAAAGCAATAACTTTATAAGACGATTTTCCGGCAGGACTGTATGAGCCAAAAATTTTAAAATTCTTTGCCTTTAAAGCATTTACAACTTGTGTTTTAACTTCGGTCATTGTTCCATTAAACGTTCCTACTTTATAATATGCTTTGATTTTTTTTTCTTGTACATTCGTTGTGATTAAAAACAGTACAATAAGTGAAATAATAAGA
>JAOZNO010000933.1 GCA_029933755.1 Bacteroidales bacterium
TAAAAACCATACCGCCAAGCCCATTAAATAAGCTTGGATTAAATATCAGTACTAGGCCTAAGCCAGAGTTCTGAATACCTGTTTCAATAGTTATTGTTCTTGTATTTCGTTCTGAAAGTCTAAATATCTTAGCCATAGTAAAACCTGTGGTTAATGCCAATGCATTATGAATTAGAACAATTAGGACAATAAGATGTATATAATCTAAAAAATAATCAATATTTAAACTTAAAGCACCTACGATGTACCCCAGAAAAATAATAATAGATAATATTTTAATAGGTTTAATAACTGCTTTAGTGACTTTTGGCAAATAATAAGAGAAAACCATACCAACGGTTATTGGCAATGCTAAAAGAAGCATCATCGTTTTAAACATCTCGAACATATCAATATGTATGGGGATTACCAAATCGGATGTGATACTGTATAACCCAGCCCACAAGGCAAAATTAAAAGGTGTCATAACTATTGCCGATAAATCTGCAATTCCTGTTAAGCTTACCGATAACTCAACATTACCTTTGGCAAGTGAAGTGATAAAGTTTGATATATTTCCGCCCGGACATGAAGCAACCAATATCATTCCCATGGCTACGCTTGTTCCCGGTTGAATAATTACTACCAATAAGAAGGTCATTGCTGGCATTAATACAAATTGTGAAAATACCCCTACAGCTGCTGATTTGGGATTGAAAACTACATGTTTGAAATTATCAACTTTTAATCCTAATGCAACACCAAACATAATAAAAGCTAAGGTTAAGTTTAACACAAACAAACCTGCTTCGTTAAAATTCAAATGAATTTCATCTAATACTTTTAAACTTTCACCCATGTATAAATAGCTTTTGTTAAGAAGTTCAAATATATAAAAAAATAGATAAATGAAATTATCAAGCAATTATATATTGCTTTTGAATTTATCAATTAACTATATTTATAATACCTTTGAGCCTATATCAATATATAAAATACTACGTATTCGTTAATATATATGCAAGACAGGAAAAAAGATCATATAAATTTAGCTCTTAGCTCGCATACAAAAAGTAGCGAAAATGATCATCGTTTTTACTATGAACCACTTTTAAATGAGCACCCAACAGGTTTAAAACCAATAAGTTTTCTTGGCAAAACATTAAATGCACCAATTTGGATTTCTAGCATGACCGGGGGAACAGAACTGGCAGGAAAAATAAACAGGAATCTTGCACAGGTTGCTGCCGAATTTGGTTTAGGAATGGGCTTGGGCTCTTGCAGATGTTTACTTGAAAATAATAATTGCTTTGAGGATTTTAATGTACGACCAATTATTGGTGATGATTTGCCTTTGTATGCGAATCTGGGAGTAGGACAACTTGAGCAACTTATTGCATCAAAAAAAACTGAATTAGTTGAGCAAATGCTTGAGAAATTAAAAGCAGATGGTTTAATTATTCATGTGAATCCTTTGCAGGAATTTTTTCAGCCTGAGGGGGATCGGTTTGCAGTTGCACCTATTGAAACAATAAAGCAGTTTCTTGAAATTACAGATATTAAAGTTATAGTGAAAGAGGTAGGGCAAGGTATGGGCAAGGAAAGTCTGAAGGAATTATTGAATCTACCTATTGATGCAATAGATTTTGGTGCTTTTGGAGGTACAAATTTTTCGAAGCTGGAATTAATGAGGAATGATAATCTGTTTACAAAAGAACTAGCTGCTTTAAAAAATGTTGGCCACACTGCTGCCGAAATGCTTGAATTCATTGATGAAATTACAAAAGAAGATAAAAAAATAAAGCCAAAGCAAATTATTATTTCCGGTGGGGTAGATTCATTTTTAGATGGTTACTATTTGATTAATAAGAGTAAGTTGCCTGCCATTTATGGACAGGGTTCAGCATTTTTAAAGTATGCTTTGCAGGATTATGAAAGTCTACGAGAATTTATTGAAACACAAATTAAAGGCCTGGAAATGGCATATTCCTTTTTGAGAATAAAAGATTAGGTGGCTGTAATGTTGGTTTTGTTTTCAGTGTATTTACTTATTTTTAAAAAAATAGGAGTAGGCAGTAGACAGCTTGCAGTAGGCGAAG
>JAOZNO010000934.1 GCA_029933755.1 Bacteroidales bacterium
AATATTATTGCTACAAAATTAGAATATGTGCAGGAGGAGATCTCATATATTACAAGTGATTTATTAATTCTTACATTAAACAGCCAAATGGATAAATTTTGGAAAGACAGCACTAATTCAGAAATTATTGAACATCTTACCAAAGACTTTTTGAATTTAGCAATTTGCAGAAAAGTTTACGACCAGGTTCGTTTAATTAATAAAAATGGAAGCGAAATTATAAGAATAAATTTTAATAATGGTAATCCGGAAGTTGTAACAAAGGAAAAATTACAAAATAAAAAAAACAGATATTATTTTTATGATGCTTTTAAGTTAAACAAGGGTGAAATTTTTGTTTCTCCACTAGACTTAAATATTGAGCATGGTGAAATAGAACAACCACTTAAACCAATGATTCGCATTGCAACACCTGTTTTTGACCAACAAGGCATAAAGCAAGGTATTGTACTACTAAATTATTTAGGGCAAAATATAATTAATCGTCTTGATAAAATGAGTAGTACATTGATTGAGAGCCAAATAATGCTTTTAAATGCTGATGGGTATTGGTTGAAAGGGGAGTTTCCGGAACATGAGTGGGGATTTATGTACGAAGATCGGAAAAATCTGACTTTTAAAAAGAGCTTTCCTGCTGAATGGAAACGGATTAGTAAGGAAGAGTCCTCACAATTTGAAACCCCCAAAGGTCTGTTTACTTTTAAAACAATTCATCCGGCAATTGAAGGATATAAATCCAGCACCGGTTCAGGGAAATCTTATTCCCCTAGTAAGGGGCAATTAAAAGCAAAGGATTATTATTGGAAAATTGTTTCTTATGTTCCTGCAAATCTATTATATGAAAAGCAAAAGCTACGTCGAAAATATGCTTTAATTTTATTATTATTTTTATCAACCGGCTTATTTTATATATCCAGACGGCTTGCAAAAACACAACAAGCATTGCAGCTAAGCAATATAACAAAAGACAAATTCTTTTCAATAATTGCACATGATTTAAAAAGTCCGTTTAATACCATGCTTGGTTTTTCACAATTACTAATTGATAAGTTTGAAAAATATGATGTGCAAAAACGAAAAAAGTTTCTTGGTATTTTAAATAGTGATATGAAAAACACTTATAAATTACTTGAAAATTTACTTATGTGGTCTCAAACGCAAAGAGGAACGATTGATTTTAATCCTGAAAAAGAAAATTTTTATACAGTTGTGGTAGAAACCATTCGTTTATTAAATCAAACGGCAGAAAATAAGGAAATTTCTATAAAAAATAAAATACCTGAAAATACGATGGTCAGGGCAGATAAAGATATGCTGGCAACTATTTTACGAAACCTATTATCGAATGCGATTAAGTTTACTCCAAAAGCGGGTATAATAGAAATTGGGTGTTTGCTTGTAGAGACGTACGGCCGTACGTCTCTACAAGCAAACACCTTTTTTGAAATATACGTAAAAGACAGTGGTGTTGGTATCCCTAAGGAAAAGCAAAACCATTTATTTAATATTTCTAAGAATACTTCAACAAAAGGAACAGAAAAAGAAGAAGGCACAGGATTAGGATTAATTCTTTGCAAAGAGTTTGTTGAAAAACATGGAGGTAAAATTTGGGTAGAAAGTGAAAAAGAAAAAGGCAGTAAATTTATTTTTACAATTCCTGCTTAACTAACTTTGAGACTACTCCGAAAAGTGTCGGTGTGAATCTTTTGCAAAAACGCTGCAATATTATTGTCTTATAATCAGTTAATTAACAATTCACGCCGACACTAAAACAGTTTGATTTGTAAATTTTAGACTTTTAGGAGTAGACTCAACTTTGTTGGGTATAATAACATGTAAATCATGTCAAAAATATAAAACAGATGAAAACAAAACCAACATATCAGCAATTAGAGGAGCAAAATGAAATTCTTCGTAGAAGACTGGCATCTAATGAAAACGAAGATAAATTCAAAAGCTTTTTTGATAACAATAAAGCAATAATGATACAACTTGATTCTGAAACAAAACAAATAGTAAATGCAAATATAGCAGCCATTGATTTTTATGGTTATCCAAAAAAAGAATTATTACAAAAT
>JAOZNO010000138.1 GCA_029933755.1 Bacteroidales bacterium
TTTACCATCAACATCTGCTGAACGCCAATTTGTTTGCATAGAATAGGAATATACATCACTTAAAGTATAAAAAGTGGGTGTGTGAAATGCAAGTGCTACCCTAAGAAAGTTCACCGGACGGTAAATCATTCCAAATTTGAAATTATAACCAGTACCCTGTGTTTCAAGATTTTCAATATATTTGAAATTTTCAAAATCAGAACTTTCTGTGGTTTCAGTATGTTCTGTAACCGAAGAGAAACGAATGTTTTGAATACCAAATGTAGCACCTATTTGTATAATGTTCTGGTAGTTTCCACCTAGGGAAAAAACCCACTCACCAATACCACCTTTTGTTTTAATAACTTTTTTCTGATGTTCACCATAGTTTTCCAAAAATAGCGGGTTAATGTATGTGTAGTCACTATTCTCAAGAGTATCAGTAGCGTAAGTGTCAAATGCCATCCATTCTATATCTCCCAGATCTTCTGGATGATAACCATCAGAATTAAGCATAAATAAGTCAAGTAATGAACTATTATTATTTACTCCTTCAATAGTAATATCATCTGAAAAGTTTTTTAGGTGATTGTAACCTACACCAAATGCAATTGTACGCCATCCTGTTTCATCTTCTTCATATGATTTTATGTTGAGAATTAAACCAAGGCTATTTATATTGGCACTTATTAATTCATCTTTGGTATTTTCATTTAAATAATTTGAAGTTGAATTTGTAGAGATAACCCCCGGGGAAAATACAAACCGACTTTTTTTGAACATTCCTATACCTGCAGGATTTGTACTAAGGACAGAAAAATCAGCACCTAGTGCACTAAATGCACCACTCATACCAACATATCTGGAAGTACCTCCATGAGTAAGATAAGAGTATCTTAATGCATCAGTTTCATTTTGTGCAAAAAAGTTTACTGAACTGATTAATAATAGAATAATTACAAATGTTCGTTTAATCATTTTTTTACTTGCTTAAAGAAAATAAAACTTTATTAAATTTCAATTATATAACTGTATTCTAATGTCTATGGTTTATATGTTGGTAATATGTTTATTTGGTGATTCGGTTATGATAAAATCATCAAATAAACGGATAAACAAATAATCAGAATATTATAATATCAAAAAACAGAGAACATCTAAACTTAAGCCATTCTAATGTATTAATTGTTGAATATAAGTCAGTTAGGTGTGAGGCAATGTCGCATCACTGTTAGTAGATTCATGCAAATTTACTGTTTACCTATTTATTTTTTTGAGTTGCAAATCATCTTTTTCTTCCCGAACTTGACCTTGAATTGCTGCTACTTGATTTAGAACTACTATTACTGCTACTTGAACGGGTTGTGGTGCCGGAAGACTTATAGGTATTTGATGACCTATTGCTATTAGATGACCTGTTATATGATGAGCTATTTGTATTTGACGATCGATTATAAGTAGAAGTTTTGTTTGTATTACTTTTTGTGCTTGTTGAATTTGTTTTAGTTCTGTTGCTTGACGATCTATTGTTATTATAATTTGACCTGTTATTATTGTAATAATTAGAACTTCTATTGTTAATATTTGATGGATTTGTATTACTGTTATATTTAACAGTCCTTTTTACATTTGATGATTCTCCTGTTGTGTTTCTATTACCAGATGATCTGATTCGCGAACTATTATTAGTTGTATTAGTCGTATTATAACTTTTTGTTTTTGAATCGTTATAAAATCTTGTTCTTGATCCTGAATTATTCAAAGTATTAGTAGATGCTCGTCGTTTATGTACACTGTTATTAGACTTAATATCATTCGTATAGTAATTTACTGTATTATAATTTGTTGTATTATATCCAGTGTTATAAGAGTTGTATGGGCTATAATTTCTGTATGGGCTGTAGTAACCATAAGGATTGCCATAATAATTATTAGAATAATATGGATTATAAGAGTTGTATGAGTTATACGATCCATGATAACCACCAAATGACACACTGAACATTGGTATTAAAAAATTGCTCCATCCACTATAAAATCCATCTGAATAATATGAATTTGAATTACTTGACTCACTAAACTTATTTATTTTGTCAGCATAAGAAACTTCATCATTATCAACATTATTATCAGTATTTTCTAAATCATACAGATTTGGTTCCTTATAGATATTATTATAATCGTAATCATCATCATCAGAATAAACTACTTGATCTTCTAATTCACCAGCCAGTTCGTTGGTTTCTGAATAACTATTAATTAATCCTGCATCATTACCATATTCTATTCCCACATCGTTATTCGTATTGTTTTCACGATAATATGGATCCATTATGACAGTGTTGTTATTATTTTCAGAATATCCAGATTTTGTGTTACTGCTTATTACATCATTTTCAGAACTCGTATTTTGTTCTGTTTTTTTATTCTTTTTTGCAGTATAGTATAAATCATCATAATCAGCAGAAAACTTTGTTGTTCCACATGCACTAATTAAGACTGATATAATTATTACTTTTATATATAAAATAGTTTTCATAGTTGATAAAATTAAAGGTGTCTATTAATTTTACGTAATTTTAATAGATTTATTGCAAAGTTACGTAACTTTTTTAATACTTTTATTATCATAGACTGACTATTAGTATTGCTTTTTCTATTATCATAGTTAAAGTTTGTTAATAGTATTTGTGCAAAATTGATAAAAAACAGATAATAAATGGATGAACAGAAAGCTTTAAACCCTAAAATGATATTAATTGATTTAGACGGAACTTTACTAAATACTAATAAAAAAATTGGTAAAAAAGATTGGAAAACACTTGAAAGTTTGGGTGTTCAGGGATATGTTCGGGTTTTTGCTACCGGAAGAACTCTGTTTAGTGCCTTAGATGTATTAAACGATTCAACACCATTTGATTACCTTGTGTTTTCATCAGGGGCTGGTATTATTGATTGGAGTAACAGGAAAATTATTTACCAAACATTCTTGAATGAAATTCAAATTAGTAAAACTGAGCAGGTTTTAAGAAGCCTGAAAGTTAATTATTCTATTCAGGAACCTATCCCTGAAAATCATCGATACTTTTATTATCAGGCAAAAAAGACAAATACTGATTTTGAATGGAGGAACGATTTATATAAAGCTTATGCAACTGAATTGAGTTCGGCTTATCCTTTAAAGCAGGCAACACAGTTTTTGGTAATTCTTGAAAATGAAATAGACTTTGAAAAGGTGAAAAAAAAAATACCGGATTTAAAAGTAATTAGAGCAACATCTCCTATAGATGAAAAATCTATTTGGCTGGAGATTTTTCCTGAAAATGTATCAAAAGCTGAGGGTGGAAAATATTTATGTAAAATGCTGAATATTCCTGAACAAAATACCGTAGGAATAGGTAATGATTATAATGATATAGATTTACTAAGCTGGACAAATAGGTCGTTTGCTGTGGCTAACTCACCAGAAATAATAAAAAATAGCTTTACAGTTTGTACAAATAATGAAAATAACCCATTAACTGATGTCGTTAAGCGAATTTTAAAACTGTTATAAAAGAATCAGATTGCAAGCGTTATTTTACATTTTGATAATAACGAAAAATAGTTGAATTTTGCAGACTAAATAAAATATTACTGTTTTGGGAAGAAGAAATAGAAGAAAACTGCCGATATACGAAAATGTTGAAATCATTGATTTAGCTGCTGAGGGAAAAGCAATTGCAAAGGTGAAAATTTCGGGTGATGAAGAAAGAGAACTTATTGTTTTTGTGAAAGATTGTATTCCTGGAGATGTGGTTGACATTCAGGTAAACCGAAAGAAAAAAAGCTTTATGGAGGCTTATCCAATAAAGTTTCATAAATATTCTGAAAAAAGGGTAGAAGCCAGATGTTCACATTTTGGAGTTTGTGGTGGTTGTAAATGGCAAAGTTTACCATATAAGGATCAATTAATTTATAAACACAAACAGGTAGTTGATCAACTAACACATATTGGTGGTATTGAGTTACCTGAAGCAGAAAATATTCTAGCATCGAAAAAAGAGTATTTTTACAGGAATAAACTAGAATTTACATTTTCAAATAAAAGGTGGCTGACAAAAGAAGAAATTTCTGATGAGTTAATAATAAACAGGGATGCTCTGGGCTTTCATATTCCTAAAATGTTTGATAAAATTGTAGATGTTGAAACCTGTTATCTTCAAAAAGATCCTTCTAATGCTATTCGTTTGGCTATTAAACAATATGCCTTGGATAATCAATTGGCATTTTATGATTTAAGAAACGAGGAAGGATTATTACGAAACCTGATTGTTCGTACTTCAACAACAGGCGATCTAATGGTGATTTTGTCATTATATCATGAAAATAAAGAACAACGTGAAGGCTTGTTGACTTTTGTTCAGCAGAAGTTTCCCGAAATTAGTTCACTAATGTATGTGATTAATCCGAAAAAAAATGACACAATTACGGATTTGCCGGTCAAGCTATTTTCGGGTAAAGATCATATTTTTGAACAGATGGAAAATTTGCGGTTTAAAATTGGACCAAAATCATTTTATCAGACAAACTCAGAACAAGCTTATGAGTTATATTGCCTTGTACGTGAATATGCTGACTTAAAAGGGGATGAGCTTGTTTATGATTTATATACCGGAACAGGAACTATTGCCAATTTTGTTGCCAAAAATGCCAAAAAAGTTATTGGTGTTGAATATGTTCCTGAGGCTATCGAAGATGCAAAAGTAAATTCTGAAATTAATGAGATAGATAATACATCTTTTTATGCTGGTGATATGAAAGATGTTTTAAATGAAGATTTTGTTCGTGAAAACGGTAAACCGGATACAATAATTCTTGACCCACCAAGGGCAGGAATGCATAAAGATGTGATAGAAGTAATTTTAGCTGCAGAACCTGAAAAAATTGTTTATGTTAGTTGTAATGCCGCTACACAGGCAAGGGATATTCAACTGATGGATACTAAATATAAAGTAGTAAGATACAGACCTGTTGATATGTTTCCGCATACTGCCCATGTGGAAAATATTGTTTTAATGGTGAAAAAGTGAATAAAGAATAATAATTCAAGATTAGTTCGCTATTTCTTGAATTATTATTTTTATATTTTTGTGTAAATCAGGTATTTCATTTTGTATAACTTCCCAAACTATTTCATAATCAATACCGAAATAGTGATGTATTAATTTATCTCTTAAACCTGCAATCTCTTTCCAAAAGACTAAAGGATATTGATTTTTTGTTTCATTATCAATGTTTTTTACGGCTTCGCCAATAACTTCCAAACTACGTGCAACAGCTCTAGTTAAAACATCATCTTCAATAAATTGAATGTACGCTACTGTTTTGAATGTTTCTATAATGAATTTACATTCTTGCTCAATATCATATAAAAAATCAATTTCAAAGCGAGGCATAAATTGCTTGGTTTAGTACATTTTGTGTAAAATTCCTATTTTTGGGTAATGATTTTATAGTTATTAGGTCTATTTCTTTATTAAATAAGTCTTGTAGAAAATATGTGAGACGAATGAAATTTTTATAAGTTTTTTTTTCTTTTTCAAATTCAACTATCAAATCTATATCACTACCTTCTACTTCTTCATTGCGAACATAAGATCCAAATAAACCTATTCTTTTTGTACCATAATTTTTTATAGTTTCACTATTTAAGGATAATAATTCCAATATACTTTCTTTATTATGCTCCATAGTTTTACTGGTTCTTTTGTAATATTATACAAAAATAATAAAATAAATTTACAAAAAACCTTTTCTTTTCAGAACTGCATCAGTATTAGGTTCCTGTCCACGGAAATTTTTGTATAATACCATTGGGTCATCTGTTGAACCTTTTGAAAGAACTTCGTCGCGTAATTTTTGACCGGTTTCAGCATTGAAAATCCCCGTTTCTTTAAATGCCTCAAAGGCATCTGCATCTAACACTTCAGACCACAGGTAGCTGTAATATCCAGCAGAGTATCCTCCTGTAATATGACTAAAATAAGGTGATCTATATCGTACAATAATTTCAGGTATCAAACCAATTTTATTCATGGAAGCTTTTTCAAAAGCATTAACATCTATATTATCATTAACTTCTGTTAAAGTATGCCAGTCCATATCAAGAAAAGCAGCTGATAAATATTCAACTGTTGTAAATCCATTATTAAAATACTTGCTATTACTTAATTTCTCAATTAACTCATCAGGAATTGCTTCACCAGTTTCATAATGCTTTGCGTATAATTTCATTACTTCAGGTTCTGCTGCCCAGTTTTCCAATATTTGCGATGGCATTTCAACAAAATCACGTGAAACATTTGTGCCTGCCAGGCTTGGATATGTACAATCAGATAATAATCCATGAAGTGCATGACCAAATTCATGGAAAAGAGTAGAAACTTCATCAAAACTTATTAAAGCAGGTTTATCACCACTAGGCTTGGTAAAGTTAAAATTGGTTGTAATAATCGGGTCAATATTTTTCCCATCTTTTTTATATTGTCCTTCAAATTCGCTCATCCATGCACCAGCTCTTTTGCTTTCTCGTGGATAAAAGTCCATAAACAAAATACCAATATGAGAACCATCCTTATCTAAAACTTCAAAAGATTGTACTTCCGGGTGGTAGGTAGGTACATTATTAATTTCTTTAAAAGAAATACCGAAAATCTTATTGGCCACCATAAATGCACCATCTCTCACATTTTCAAGTTTGAAATAGGGTCTTAATAGTTCTTCATCCAAATCATATTTTTCTTTTCTTAATTTTTCAGCGTATAACCACCAATCCCAGGGAGCAAGTTTAAAATTGCCACCTTCCTTATCAATTAATTTTTGTAATTCAGCAGCTTCTTTTTTAGCAACTGGTAAAGCTGCATCCCAAACCTGGTTCATTAGTTTATAAACATTTTCAGGTGTTTTGGCCATTGTTTCTTCCAGAACATATGCTGCATGGTTATTATAAGCTAATAATTTAGCACGTTTTATCCTTAAATTAACAATTCTAGCAATATTTTTTTTATTATCTAAGTCATCATTATGGTTTCCCTTTTCGGTATATGCTGTTAATAATTTTTCTCTTAATTCACGATTTTCAGCATATGTTAAAAATGGTATCATACTTGGTTTTTGAACTGTAAACACCCATTTCCCTTTATATTCACTTTCATCGTTTGTAATTAATGCTGCTTCTTTAACATTGTCAGGCAAACCAGCTAAATCCTCTTCATTTTCAATAAGCATTTTAAACTTATTTGTTTCTTCCAGTACATTATCGCCAAAACTTAAACCAAGTTGTGCTAATTCCTCATTAATGCTTTTTAGCTCTTCTTTTTTCTCAGTGTTTAGTTCTGCACCACCTCGTTTAAAATCTTTATAGGTTTCTTCCAGTAGTTTTTCTTGCTCTTTAGCTAAATTTAACTGGTCTTTTTGGTCATAAACGGCTTTAACTTTCTCAAATAGTTTTTGATTAAGTAATATTTCGTCTCGATGTCTTGAAAGCATAGGGACTATAATACCTGCTGCGCCCTGTAATTCTTTATTTGTATTTGTTGAGCGCATATTTCCAAAAACATTACGAACCTTTGTAAGCAAAATGCCGCTATATTCCAGAGTTTCGATAGTGTTTTCAAAGCTAGCTGCTTCCGTACTATTTACAATTGCTGCAATTTCAGTATTATGCTCTTCTATACCTTTTTCAAAGGCTGGCAAATAGTGCTTTACCTCTATTTTATCAAAAGGTGCAACATTAAATTCTGTTCCGTATTCACTAAAAAATGGATTCATTTCTGTGTTCTTTTTATTTTCCTGGTTTTGACAGGATACTACTCCTAAGAATAGTAAAATTAATAAAATATAATTTTTTCTCATTATAAATAAATTTAAGAATTAATGAGGGCGAAATTATAAAATAATTGGTTTCAGCTTACATGAAAAAAGCTGTTGTTAAGTATATTTATTGCAAAATAGAAATTACGCTTTAAAGATGTAGATTCCCATGGAACTTGCTTGTCTGCTGATTTGTCCATACAGAAGGAGTTTGGCATTTTCTTGCAGAACATTAAGGCTTTAGTTTAGATATTCTGGGATATTTTTAATATCCGTATTGCTTATGTCT
>JAOZNO010000935.1 GCA_029933755.1 Bacteroidales bacterium
ATATATTAAATATCCTATTAATACAGTGGAATTTTTTTCTTGATAAATTTACTATCAAAAGGGTAATGATATTGTAAAACTAAGCGCTAATCCAAAATATTACCACTTAAGTAAACTAATGCTACTTCTGATAATTTTGCTGAATAGCGGGAAATTGTAATATTTACTTTTGCACGACTATAATTTATCTGGGCTTCACGAAATTGTGTTGATGAAATTTGCCCCAAACTGTAATATTCGACTGAACGATTAAAGTTAAGTTTTGAAGCTTTTAGGTTTTTTTCATTGGTTCTCAACACTCTTATATTGTGCTCATAATTGGCAAAGCTATTCTCAATATCAGTAAACAATTGTAATTTTTCATCTTTTAAATGCAACTGTGTATTATCAATTGAAATTTTCACATTTTGCACCTGTTTCCGTTTTCTTCCACCATCAAAAACATTAAAACGTAAACTTAAACCAGCTGTCAAATTCGCATTGGGGTTATCTAACTGCAAACCAAAATATTCAACCGATTGATTATAACCATAAGAAGTATTTAGTAATAATACAGGTGAAAAAGCACCTTTAGCAATTTTTAAATCCAACTCATCCTGCTTTAATGTATTGGCAGTTAGATTATAGGACACATTATTTTCAATTGCCTCATCTTTAACATCTTGAAGGCCATAAAGCTGAAATTCAATTAGCTTTGTTTCTGTATTAAAAGCAATAGAAGGTTCTCTACTCATTAACATATTAAGATTGCGTTTGCTTTTATCCAAAGTATTAATCGCATTTAAATAATTAATACTATCATTATTATAATCAACCTCAGAATTTAACAACTCCAGGCCTGTGGATTTCCCATACTCCTTATTTACTTTTGCCCTTTCGTAACGCCTACGTGAAACATCGAGCATATTAGCATAAACAAGTAAGTTTTCATAATTTATTACAGATGTATAATATGCATTTATTAACTGGTAAATTGCAGATTCTATGCTTAATTTAGACTGCAATTCACTGGCAAGAACCATTTCCTTTAGTTTTCGATAATTATTAATATTTGCCCTTCCATTAAAAACAGTGTAACTAAGACTAATTCCTGTATTCGTTATGGTCGCCTTTTGCGTTGTTTCACCTGCATCTGTTTGAATGATATTATCGCTATAATTAACACCTGCCGATAAATCAATACTTGGCAACAAGTTAGCATTAGCCGGAATAGCTGTATTTTTCATACTTTCAAGATTATTTTCAGATATTTTTATTCCAAAATTATTATCTAAAGTAATTTCTATAGCCTTTTCTAATGTTAAGGTATCTTGGGCTACAAGAAAGTTGCTAATCATTAAATACAATCCTATTAATATTATTTTTTTCATGTTTTTTGATTTTATATGCCACGAATGCACGAATAATTATTGTTTCTGACAATTGTATAAATTACACACCTTTGGTGCTTGTTTGTAACTCGTTTATTTTTAACCCTGAGCTTTGCACAGGGCTAATGATTATCACACCCTTGGTGCTTAAATGTTCACCAATTTCTAATATACTAATAACCAGCGACTAATAACTAATGACCAATACACTAATTATTTACCCTGAGCGGAGTCGAAGGGTTAATTTTCATTTCAATTACTGCTTGTTCTACATCGGCGGCTTTTGGCATTACACCCGTTCGCCAGTATTTTATTTGCATTTTCATTCTGTTTGTAACCACAAGTAATACAGGCAACAAAACAAGTGTTAAAAATGTGGCAATAATAAGTCCGTAGGCCAAACTGATCGCCATTGGTATAACCATATCTGCATGAGGGTTACTTGATAGAATTAGTGGAAATAATCCGGCAACGGTAGTTAGCGATGTAAGTACAATTGGCCGAAAACGAGAAACCGTAGCTTCGTATACAGCTGTAATATAATCCTTACCTTCTCGCAATAGATTATTTAACCTGCTAATCAGCACAATAGCATCGTTTATCATCACACCCATAAGGGCAATTAGCCCGAAGTACGAAGGCATATCTATGGCATAATTATGTATTGCATGCCCCCAGCCAATGCCAATTAATCCAAATGGAATTA
>JAOZNO010000139.1:0-3963 GCA_029933755.1 Bacteroidales bacterium
ATCAAGAGGCAAAATCGAAATACAACACAGCAAAAGCAAGGTATGCAGGTTTAAAATCTCGTTTACAATTATTACATTTATCTCCTGAAAAAATTAAACAAGGTCAAATTTCAAATACAATTAATATAATTTCGCCAATTAATGGTTTTGTTAATGAAGTAAACATTAAAGTTGGTACATACGTTGATGCTAGTAATAAAATGTTTGAAATAACTGATAATAGTGCAATACATGCCGATTTTATGATTTATGAAAAAGATGTACATTTACTTAAAATTGGTCAAAAAGTACATTTTACAGTTTCAAATAGGCCTGACGAAGAGTTTGTTGCCAAAGTTTTTGCTATTGGTAAAGAGTTTAATTCCAATACACGGGCTATTCAAATTCATGCAAATGTGATTGAAGAAACTACCAGATTAATTCCGGGAATGTATATTTCGGGGCATTTGCATACTGATACTAAATTAACACGTACATTGCCAAATGATGCAATTGTAAACGAGGGCACAAAATCATTTATTTTTGTTTTAGATAACAATGAAGAAGAAGAGCATGCACATGAAAAACATCCGGAAAATGAAATAGAAAATCATAATGAAGACCATCAGGAACATGAAGAGCATAAAACGGCATATAAAATGATTGAAGTAATTACAGGGCAAAAGGACGATGGTTATACCGAAGTTCATTTAATAGACTCATTGCCTGAAAACACCCAAGTAGTGTTAAATGCAGCTTATTATTTGCTTGCTGATATGAAAAAAGAAGAAACTGGAGATGATGATTAATTAAAAGGCAAATAGATGAAAGAGATAGAAAAAAAACTGCAATTCAGAAATATTAAACCAACAAGTATGCGCTTGTTGGTTTATAAGGTTCTGAAAAAGAAACAAAAAGCTATAAGCCTATACGAAATTGAGCAAGAATTTGATAATGTTGATCGCTCAACAATTTTCAGGACACTAAAAACTTTTCAAACCAAATATTTAATACATAGTGTTGATGATGGTACAGGTGCTGTAAAATATGCATTGTGCGATGATGATTGTACCTGTTCGTTAAATGATTTACATGTTCATTTTTTGTGTAATAAATGTGGTCAAACATTTTGTTTTAAGGAAGTACCCGTACCAATTCCTAAATTGCCCGAAGATTTTAGTTTTGAGAGTGCCAATTTTGTTGTAAAAGGCATTTGCTCAACTTGTAAATAGTGCTTCTAAGAAAATGCCTTGATTTTGATAGTGGCTAATAAAAAATGTCAAGAACAAGGCTTGCGAAGTATTGAAAACCAAGAAGTTTACTTTTGTAAATGACTGTTTTCAATACGAGCATAACGCAGTTATTGGCGTTTTCTTATAGACACTAAATAACTAATTGCAATACTGTTGCACTAGCTTCTCATTTATATTTGTAAAGTAATTTTAAATAAAAAAAAATGAGAAAAATAATAGTATTTACCATTCTACTCGCTGCGTTAAGCTTAAAATCTAATGCCCAAGAAGGCGATAAACTGAAAGTTATTGCTGGTGTAAGATTAAATCCCTTTGTGCTATACGATTTTGATGGAAATAAAACAGAAATTATGCGTATTCATGCAGAAGTAGGAGCACTTTTTAATAAACGTATATATACATCATTAGGCTATACACCTTATGCCAACGCAGTTTACAATTTTAACGAATACTGGTTTGTAGGTTTTGATAAGAAACTACCTGTTTCGTGGGTAATTGCCGCTGAATATATGATTGATGATAATAAATTCATATTTCAAACAGGCCCTAATGTTAAGTTGGGTAAAATAGGAAATGCTTTTGTATTTCTTTTCACACCTCTTGATAATGTAAACTGGGGTCTAAAAGTAGGTGCTTTTATTCCATTAAATGTTGTTCTAATGAAAAAATAATTTGAAAATTTATAAAATGAAAAATATATTCTTAATTAGTTCAATTGCAATTGTTTCCACGATATTTATATTTGGATTTACGCAAAAACAGGGTTCTATAAATAATCTACAATCAGCAATAAGTGGCGAGCAGTTGTATCAAAAAAACTGTTCTTCTTGCCATGGAATTGAGCGAAATGGAAACCCACCAACTTTCCCTTCGTTGGTTTTTATAGATAAAAAAATGAGTAGAACCGAAATAAATAGTTTATTAAAAACAGGTAGAAATATTATGCCATCTTTTGCACATTTATCACAAGATGAAAGAACAGCCATTTCAGGGTTTTTAGTTGGTGAAAAAACAAAGAGTAAAACCATAACAGAACTTCGTCCGCTTGAAAATGGGAAAAACCTGTTTGTGGCTAATTGTGCAAGTTGCCACAAAACAAAAGCTGATGACCCACAGCCATTGGATGTACAAAACTATGGCATGCGCCCTGCAATACTTGGCGGTATTGATAAAACCCGAAATTTTGAGAGTTTTGAAAATATTTTAAATATGGGGCCTTGTTATATGCCTTCGTTTACAAATCTTGAAAAAAAGGATAAAAATGAAATATATGCTTATTTGGCCACTATTAAGTCTTTTGTCAACAATGATTATAGGCGCAGAGGAAATGGTTGCAGGATGAACTGTGCCAATCGGTAAGATTAAATTAAAACCAAATAAAATCCTGTTAAAACACAAATCATGATAAATACAACAACATTTATTATATCCAAAATGGATTGCCCATCAGAAGAAAACATGATACGCATGAAACTTGAAGGTATTCCTGAAATTAAAAAGCTGGAATTTGATATCGAAAATAGAAAACTTGTTGTTTTTCATTCCCAGGAAAACCTGGAAATTGGAAACCGCCTGAACGAATTGGATTTAGGTTCGCAGTTTAAGGAAACCACTAAAACAGAGTGGAAGAATACGAATGACGAAAAATCTCAATCGAAACTACTTTGGTCTGTGCTGATTATCAATTTTAGCTTTTTTTTGATTGAAATGACTACCGGGCTTATTTCAAAATCAATGGGTTTGGTTGCCGATTCGCTTGATATGTTTGCCGATTCCGTAGTTTATGGATTAAGCTTGTGGGCGGTAGGTTCAGCGGTTAGCAAAAAGAAGAAAGTGGCCACGCTTAGCGGGTATTTTCAAATTGTGTTGGCAAGTATTGGTTTAATTGAAGTAATTAGGCGTTTTATTGGTTTTGAAGGAATGCCCGATTTCAGAATTATGATTATTGTTTCCATACTAGCTTTAATAGCAAATTCGGTAAGTCTGTATTTATTGCAAAAATCTAAAAGTAATGATGCTCACATGAAAGCCAGTATGATTTTTACATCAAATGATGTAATTATAAATGTTGGAGTAATTATAGCCGGTATTATGGTCATGCTTACAAATTCAAAATACCCTGATTTAATTATTGGTGGAATTGTATTTTTAATTGTGGTAAGAGGGGCTTTAAGGATATTGAAATTAGGAAAATGATTACTAAATACTAATTACATTGTAAGCAAATTAAATAGTAACTTTGTTTTATGGATAAAACAACTCTTTACATAAAAAATATGGTATGCAACCGTTGCATAAAGGTTGTAAACGATGAACTTAACAAATTGGGTTACACCATTCTGGCAATTGAGTTAGGTAAAGTAGAGCTTCAAAATAATATTGATGATGTTCAAATTAAGGAGATTGGGGAAATTCTTAAAAACAATGATTTTGAATTAATTGATGATAAAAAAAGTAAGTTAATTGATAAAATAAAAACAACGATTATTGAATTAATCCACTACCAAAAAGAAAAAGCAGAACATATTAATTTTTCAGATTTTCTTTCAAAAGAAATAGGCTATGATTATGCCTACTTAAGCAATTCGTTTTCTTTGCTTGAAGGTACTACTATTGAAAAATATATAATTAGTCAAAAAATTGAGAAAGCAAAAGAACTGTTGGTTTATGATGAATTATCCCTAAACGAAATTTCTTATCAACTTGGGTACAGTAGTGTTCAACACTTGTC
>JAOZNO010000139.1:4063-8110 GCA_029933755.1 Bacteroidales bacterium
TTGGCAGGAAATGAAGTACGCCTGAAAATACTTTGGTTATTAAATCAGGAAGAACTTTGCGTATGTGATATGAGCGATGTGTTGCAAATGAGTATTCCGGCAATTTCGCAACACCTACGTAAACTGAAAGATCAAAACATGGTGGATTTTCGCCGTGATGGACAAACACTGTATTATTTTGTCCATGCGGAATTGTCAGCTTATGTAAAAACGATTATCCATGAATTGTCCATTGAATTAAAATTAGAAAAAGTATTGTTATAATAAAGAGAAAAAATTATGAAACCAGAAAAATCATCAAAAAAATTATTAGGAGCGGGAGTTGTTTCTGCTATAGCAGCATCGCTTTGTTGTATTACACCGGTTTTGGCTCTTATTTCAGGAGCTTCGGGGGCAGCCTCGGCTTTTTCGTGGATGGATCCGCTTAGGCCTTATTTAATTGCGATAACTGTCTTGGTTCTGGGTTTTGCCTGGTATCAAATTTTTAATAAACGTACCTTAAGTTCAGTCCATATTAATAAGTATAATAATCAATTAATTGGTGAGCGTAAAATATTAAACCCACGAAGTGGGAAACCTAAAAAAGAAATAGAATGCGACTGCGAAACAGATGAAAAACCTTCGTTTTGGCAATCGAAATTATTTTTGGGTATCGTTACCGGCTTTGCGGTAGTTATGTTGGCATTTCCATATTATTCAAGCGCATTTTATCCTGAAAATGAATCAAATACAGCAATCGTAGAAGTGCAAAACATTCAGGAAGTGGATGTAGATATTAAAGGGATGACCTGCGAAAGCTGTAATAAGCATGTAGAACATGAAGTATATACACTTGCAGGAATTATTGATGCAAAAGCTGACTTTAAAACAGGGAAAGCTTTGGTGAAATTTGATAAATCACAAGTAGATATAGATTCTATTTTAGCAGCCATTAATGAAACAGGTTACAGGGTCGAGAATTTTAAATTGAGTATTAATTAAAAATAAAAAAAAAGATGAAAACTATAATCGTAAGTATTTTAATGTTATTTGTAATCCAAATTTCAAATTTGAATGCAAATACAAACAAACCATCCGACAAAATTGTCGTTAAAAGAATTTTATCCAATGAAAATGTGAAAACAGTCAAACTTAAAATTACCGGGATGACCTGTGCCGGTTGTTCCAGTACTGTATCAAGAACTTTGGAAAATATTGATGGTGTGATCTCTCAATCATTAGAGTACCCAGGCGATGTTGCCACCATTAAATATGATGCAACAAAAACAGACACGAATAAATTGATTAAAGCGATTAAAGATGTAGGCTATTCTGCAGAAATTGTTAAAGAAAAAAAGTTAAAAAAATGAGCATAAAAACAGTAAAACTAGAAATATCTGGCATGACCTGTGACCATTGTGCCACTGGAATAGAAAAAAAGTTTGATGCAAAGGATGGGATTATCAGCAAAAATATAAGTTATACTGAAACAGATGGTACATTTGAATTTGATGCAAATAAAATCAGCAAAGAAGAAATTATTGCTACCATTAACAGCACAGGAAGTTATAAAGTGGAAAAAGAAATAGCAGAGCCAATAAAAATACAAACGGTTCAGTTTGGTATAAGCGGAATGACCTGTGACCATTGCGCACAAACAATCGGTAAAAAATTCCATGAAGTAAACGGAATAGTTACTAAAGAAATTAGTTACCCAAAGGCCGAAGGCGAATTTTCTTTTAATCCTGAATTAATTTCAAAAGATGAGATTAAGGAACTAATTAACAGCACAGGGCATTATAATGTGGCTAATGAAATACCGGCAAAAAAGAATGGTTCATCCAACCAATATGATTTGATTATTATTGGTGGCGGTTCAGCGGCATTTTCAGCAGCAATTAAGGCTGAGAGCATCGGTTTAAACACTTTAATGGTGAATGGCGGTCTTGATTTTGGTGGAACATGCGTAAACGTAGGTTGTGTGCCTTCAAAAAACCTGATCCGAATGGCTGAAACGGCTTATCATGCCACACATTCTAACTTTGCAGGAATAAAACCCAAAGGGGTTGATATTGATTTTAAACAAGTAATAAAAGATAAAAAGCAATTGGTTGCCACGCTTCAGCAAAAAAAATACATGGATGTGGTCAGCGATTTCCAAAACCTTAAAATGATTAAAGGCTGGGCGAAATTCAAGGACAAAAAAACCATTATCGTTGATGATAAAGATGAGTACACGGCATTGAAATTTCTTATAGCAACAGGTTCAACTACGAACATTCCTAATATTGAAGGACTAAACGAAATTGGATATCTAACCAATGTCAGCCTTTTTGATTTAGAAGAAAAACCCGAAAGCATCACAATTATGGGAGCCGGTTATATTGGTTTGGAAATAGCCATGGCTTATAATCGTTTGGGAGTTAAAACACGCATTATTGAGTTTACCGATAGGGTTTTAAGGACACAAACGCCCGATATTAGCGAGGAACTGCAAAAACAAATGCGAAGTGAAGGAATTGAGCTATTACCTAATTTCAGGGCACAGAAATTTGAGAAAAGGGGCAACGAAACCATTATTTATTGCAAATGCCCCGATGGTTCCTTTACTGAATTTGTAGAAAAAGGGAAAGTCGTGATCGCTACCGGTACAAAAGCGAATACTTCTGCATTAGGATTAGAAAATATTGGATTAAATCTTACAGACAGCGGTCATATTTCTGTTGACGGAAAAATGGAGACCAATATTGCGCATATTTATGCAGCTGGCGATGTTGCCAATACCCCTGCATTTGTGTACACTGCTGCAAAAGAAGGGAATATTGCTGTTTCAAATGCCTTTACGGGTTCCGAACAAAAAACGGATTACTCTTCTTTACCCTGGGTAGTATTTACCGATCCTCAAATTGCAGGGGCAGGCATGGACGAAGTTGAGACCGAGGCTCAAAACATTCCGTTTGAAGTGTCAAAATTAGAATTGGAACATGTGCCACGGGCAATAGCAGCAAATGATATGCGAGGCTTTATCAAACTGATACGCAATACCGAAACTGATAAGCTGATTGGTGCAAGGGTGGTTGCGCCCGAAGGTGGCGAGCTGATACAACAACTCAGTATGGCCATTAAATATGGTGTCACCGTAAACGAATTAGCGGATAGTTTTTATCCTTATCTGACTTTAGGCGAAGGAATTAAACTGGCAGCCATTACTTTTGGGAAAGATGTAAGTAAATTAAGCTGTTGTGCCAGTTAAATTAGGAGATATTGAATATAATTCAAGAAATAGAATAATAAAATCCAAAAATCATATAAGTTAATTTAGCTTCACTTGTGTAGACTCTTTTAATTCCCTTGAAAACTCAGATAATTCCTTTTTTATTTTGACCTCAGAATTAATCAGAACCGCTTGAATTGATCTGTAAACAAATAAATTAAGCCAATTAGTAAGTTTAATGTTATAGTTTATCATATAACCGTTTTCGGTATTTAATTTCTCGTAAAGTGGTGAAACTTTATACACCAGTTCAGTATCTGATTGTTCCATAATAACCAGTTGACCGCCCTTATAGGTGCTTGGTATGTTTGAATATCTAATATGCCTTTTATCTTTATTCCTTATTTCAACAGTATAGTGATTTTGTTCAATAAATATTCTCAGATCCATATTATTAAATTTGCATTTCTAAATGTTCACAATTTATCATAAATTATGGATGCATAAATACATTTGCTAAAGGTTTGAATAAATGATATAACTATTTTCTAAAATTATATAAATATTAGTTTTAGATTATTCGTATATTTGTATCAGAATTTTAATCAATACGATGCTTAAAAAAACAGTAAATATATTTATGTCCATGTTGTTTTTATTAACAACAATGGGCTTTACTGTGTCTAAGCATTATTGTGGCAATAAGCTTGTTGATGTATCTATAAATGTAGAAGCAGAGTCTTGCTGTAATATGGAAGGCTGTTGCCATAATGAAAATGAGCACTTTCAACTCGAAGAAGAATTTGTAGGTTCTATTAGTATTGATTCTTTTGAGGATATTGGAATAGACCTTC
>JAOZNO010000936.1 GCA_029933755.1 Bacteroidales bacterium
CCTTCTCAAGCCCAGGAAAATAATAGCTGGGCACTTATCATGTCAAAAAATACAGGCTACACTGCATCCATTTGGCGAACACGAACCAATTTCCCTGATGAAGAAATTAAAGAGCATTGGGATAAAAGTTACTATATAACCAACATCACTTATAACAAAGAGAAATGGGCATTGGTTATGGTAAAAGGAACAGGCTACACAAACCAAAAATGGCACACAAGAGTATCTTTTCCTGATGAGTTAATTAAAGAAAATTGGGACGAAGATTATTATATCACTCATTTAAATTATTGTGATGCTAAATGGGTTTTAGTAATGAGTAAAGGGAGTGGGTATTATGCAGAAATATGGCGTACAAGAAGCCATTTTCCTAAAGATGAAATTAAAGAAAATTGGGATAAAGGTTATTATATTACTCAACTGGTGTACGGAGAAGGTAAATGGGCAGTGGTTATGGCTAAAGGAACAGGTTTTACAAAACAAACATGGATTACACGAACTTATTTTCCGGAAGATGAGATTAAAAAATATTGGGACGAAGGTTATTATATTACCAATTTAAGTTATGGAGATGGCAAATGGGCATTAGTCGTATCAAAAGGCAGTTCATACACATCGCAAATGTGGCGCAAAAGGGATAAATTCCCTGAAAAGGAAATAAAAGAATACTGGGACAAAGATTTTTATATAACAGAATTTAGTCAAGGGGCATATTCAAAACCTGTTGAAGAAGTTATTGACATACCTAATGACCTGCCTGTAATTACAATTACTGAACCTGCTTTAACAAGAGGCTTTAAGATTGTGCAGGAATCACAAATAAAAGTTGCCGGCTATGCTAAAGACAGGGATGGAATTTCAGAAGTTAGCGTAAACAATGTAAAAGCAAATGTTGATGCAAATGGATATTTTTTCGCATATATTACTTTGCAAAATGGTGATAATCAAATATCTGTAGAAGCAATTGATAATAAGTTTGCCAACACTACAAAAACGTTTACTCTAAATAAACCGCAGGCTACTATAAAGCCCACAATTACTGAAAAAAGACTAGCTTTGGTAATTGGGAATTCAAACTATCAGTTTGGTGGTAGTTTAATAAATCCGGTTAACGATGCGCATGCAATGAAAATAGCACTTGAAAATCTAGGATTTACGGTTATTGAGGCTGTTAATTGTAACCAAAGAACAATGAAAATAAAGATTGATGAGTTTGGCAATAAACTGGCTAATTACGATGTAGGTCTTTTCTTTTATGCAGGGCATGGCGTACAAGTTAATGGTTATAATTATTTAATACCTGTTGATTCTAAACTTGAGTATGAACGTGATGTTGAGTATGATTGTGTACAGGCGGGTCGTGTATTGGCAAAAATGGAAAGTGCAGGTACTAAAACAAATTTAGTTATTCTTGATGCTTGTCGTGACAACCCTTTTGAACGTAGCTGGACAAGGGGACAAACAGCCAAAGGCCTGGCATTTATGAATGCTCCATCAGGTTCATTAATTGCTTATTCAACCTCACCTGGGAGTACAGCATCTGATGGCAAAGGCTCAAATGGATTGTATACTTCGGCATTACTGGATTTTATAAGAGAAGAAGGTTTACAAATTGAAGTGATGTTCAGGCAAGTTAGAAAAAAGGTAATAAAAGAGTCCGGTGGTAAGCAAACACCTTGGGAGTCAACATCGCTTTTAAATGATTTTTATTTTAATAAATAGCTAAAACTCCAGTCGTTTCAGTTTGCTAATTGTTTCAACCGGGTTTTCAGAATTAAAAATAAAGCTGCCTGCTACTAAAACATCAGCACCTGTTTGTATTAGTGTATTTGCATTACTTGCATCAACACCACCATCAATTTGAATCTGAACTTTTGTATGGTTTTTTATACAAAGTTCTTTCAGTTGCCTGATTTTTTTATAGGTATTTGATATGAATTTTTGTCCTCCAAACCCTGGATTTACTGACATTAGTAGAACCATATCAGTTTCTTCAATAATATCTTCAAGTACATGAATAGGTGTATGTGGGTTAAGCGAAACACCTGCTTTCATACCAAAGTTTTTTATTTG
>JAOZNO010000937.1 GCA_029933755.1 Bacteroidales bacterium
CACCAACAGATACCCATTTTCTGGTTAATAATTGGGTAGTGAGAAAATCCTCCTCGGGTTCAGGACTTATTTCCGGTTTTATCCCTTTAGCAGAACTAATAATTTGAAATGCGATAATTACAATAGCCAGCCCAATAAGCACCAAATAGCCTCCTGTTCTTATTTGCCATTGACTGGTGAAATATGCCTTTCTTGCCAATAAATCAAGTGTTCTTATATCTTCACGGAGTTCATTGTCTTCAGGGTTTTGACTCAATCTTTCAACCAACAGGTTTATTGTTTTTATATTAACAGGATCGGTTCTTTTTAACTGAATATAATTTGCAATAATTAACAGACAGATAATTAAAGAAAATGCACCGGCTATAAGGGCAACCTTCTTCCATAACTGGATATTTATTTTTTGTTTGTTAGTTTCCATATTTAACTAGAATAATTTATCACGCAAAGGCGCAGAGACGCAAAAATAGTTTTATGGTTATATGTTTTAATAAATTGAAATACAATTCTTTTCATGATTATTATTAATTTTCTTATTCTTTGCGATTTAGCGGCTTTGCGTGAAATTTTACGAATTCATTATCTTCTGTAACCGGGCAATAATCATAACAACGTGCACAACTTAAACAGATTCCCTTATTGGGGGTGTAATCTGTACGAAACTGAAATACAGATAGTTTTGCAAGGGTTAACCCAAATACCAAACCTATAAAAATGCCTAAAATCCACCCACCAATATAAAAATCATCAATTATTGAGGCTGCTTCAACATAAACTTGTTCAATTGATTTTCCTGATGTTTTAAATGCTTTAATTTCTTCTGAAAGCTCTTCACTATTTTCAATATCCTTTTCAGAAAGTAATTCTTTTGCCAGGCTCACTTTGGAGTTCACCATAGCCAGATTTTCATGAAATTGAGCACCAGTCCATCCGCCAACAAACATTAATAAGGGGATTAATAAACTCAGAACAATAAACCTTTTTGTTTGCGAAGCTCTATTGTTCATCGATTTTAAAGGAGTTGGTTTCTCAATTGCCCCAAATGGACAGGAATTCTCACATAAGCGACACTGAATACAGTGGGTTGGCGTGATCGTTACATGTTTTTTTGAAAAACGACTTATTAAATTCAGTAAAACTCCATAAGGACAAAAGAAACGGCAATATGGGCGTGCAATAAATACACTGGTTGAAAGGAATACTGCACCAATAGCAAACATGGTAAAAGTTGCATCAAGCCTGAATAGACCTATAAATGGATCGTATCTGCAGATAATAAAATCAGTACCTGTAGCTGCATATAAAATAGACAATCCCAGGTATATAAAAGGAATTAATCCTAATAATGTTTGTGTCCATGATTTTAGACTTAAGGGGTTTAGAACAAAAATATCCTGTATTGCACCCAAAGGACATACTCCTGCACAGAAAGTTCTACCAAAAAAGAGGGTGTAGATTAAAGGGATGATAAAAAAAGCAATTACCGTAATGGGAATGTTATATGAAGAATTAAACAAAGCAAGAGCAATATTTTGAATAGATCCAATGGAACAGACACAGCCCTCACGATAAAAACCAAAATAGAGAATTGAAAATATAGAAACCCAGAAAACACCTTTGCGTGATCTTTTTTTATGTACAAACCATGTAACTATTGAAAGAGTTATTATAAGTACAATAACATCCATGAATTCCAAAAGCAATCCACGTGGTAAGGGTAGCTGAGTCTCCGGCTGAGTGTGCCCTGATTCAAATTCCGGCATAGGAAAACGTGGATCAGCAAATGCATCAGGCATCTGAAAGCTTATGACGATTAAGAAAAAGAGATATGTTAAATTTTTCTTCATTAGCCTAATTCTTCATTACTAAACCCTTTAAAAATAGTTGGTTTGCTAGCAGGTACACGTCTAAAAGCTTCCGCAGGGCAATCCCTGGCAATAGAACATTCGTTGCAATTTACACAAATATCATGGCGAACCTGCAACTGCATAGAACCGTTACCAAAAGCACCGCATCCTTCAACACATTTACCACAGCCAATGCATAAATCTTCATCAATATGATATTCAA
>JAOZNO010000938.1 GCA_029933755.1 Bacteroidales bacterium
CAGTCAACAACAATTGGCTGGCTGATGCCGATGAACCCAAATACCTATTGTAAGCAGACATAACCGAATAGGCATTACCTTCGGTAACAGCCGCCTCAAAGGCTGGCAAATAAGTTTCCCATAAATCCCGTTTGTCTGTATATGCATCAAAACGGTGCCTGTTGTATTCCGGGCCACTATGTACGGCAAAATGCTTTGGTGTGGCTATAACTTTAAAATAATCAGAATCATCACCCTGTAAACCTTTTACAAAAGCCACGGCCATTCTTGAAGTCAAATAAGGATCTTCCCCGTAGGTTTCTTGTCCACGCCCCCATCTTGGATCCCTGAAAATATTAATATTGGGCGACCACATGGTCAAACCCTGGTATCTGTTCCGTTGGCCTTTTCTTACACTTCGATTAAATTTAGCCCGGGCTTCCGTACTAATGGCATCAGCAACTTCATTAATTAGTGAAGTATTCCATGTTGCAGCCATTCCAATTGCCTGAGGAAATGAAGTTGCTGCACCTGCCCTTGCCACACCGTGAAGACATTCGTTCCACCAATTGTATTCCGGTATTCCTAAACGGTCTATTGCCGGTGTCACATCCTGCATTTGAGCTACCTTTTCAGATAAGCTTAATCGATTTAATAAATCGTCAGCCCTGGTTTCTGCATCCAGTTCCGAATTTTGAAAGGGAAAAGATGTTTGCTGCCCCAATAGAAATATGGGTGTAAGCAATAATATGAAGAGGATTTTAACAGTTTTCATATAACAACATTTTGTTTAATTATAAATTTTAGATTAAAGATTATAAATTAAGCTATTTTAATTTAGTTAGTTTGCAGGATTAATATTAGGTTTATTCCCCATTATAATTTTCAAAATACTTCCATTTTTTATATTACTATGTGTAAAAAATAAGCTATTGTGTTTTTTACCATTTAGAAAAACTTCCTGTACATATTTATTTTCAGTACAATTGTTTTCAGTGATTATGGTGAATATTTTTCCCGAACTCAATGGGATTTCAACTTTATCAAATAAAGGCCTACCAATTGTATAAACAGGATTTCCCGGAGCAACCTGATAAAAGCCCATGGCATTTAGAATGTACCAGGCTGACATTTGCCCACAATCTTCATTACCTATAATTCCATCAGGTTCTGTAGAATAAAAATCTGTTAATATTTGGTCAACCAGTTCCTGGGTTTTCCATGCCTGACCTACATAGGTATACAGGTAGGCAATATGGTGACTTGGCTCATTTCCATGGGCATATTGCCCTATTAAACCGGTTATGTCCGCACTGGCATCCTCGCCTACAATTTCAGAGGAAGTGCAAAATAAAGTATCCAGCTTTTGAATGAAAACTTCCTTGCTTGGGTACAAACCCATAAATCCCTTAATATCATGAGGAACAAACCATGTCCATTGCCATGCATTTCCTTCGATGTAATGAGAAGCTACATGGCTTGAGTGCTTAGGATTAAAAGGTGTCACCCATGACCCATCCTGATTTTTACCTCTCATAAAGCCTGTCTCGGCATCAAAATATTGCGTGTAATTCTTTGCACGTTTCTGAAAATAGTTGCTAAGGGAATCATCATTGTTTAATTCAGCAATTTGAGATATACACCAATCATAATAGGCCATTTCTAAACCGAAAGATACTGATTTTACAATCTTATCAGCAGGAATATGCTTATCTTCATTTACATATTTATTGTATAAAGGCATTAATGCTTTTTTTCGGGGATTATTAGTTGATGCTACAAGCTCAGGTTTGTAGGATGCACTGTTTACAGATGCTTCCAATGCCAATTGCTTATCAATTCCTTGGATTTCTTTGCTTAAGGCATCTGCAATGTTTGCTACAGCCGGATAACCCACCATTGTGGCAGTATAATTTGCAGACAATGGCCACATGGGAAGAAAATCACCTTGCTGATATTTTAATAGCAAATTATTAACCCAGTCAGCCGATTTTTCTTCATCGATAATGGTCATTAAAGGGTGCAAAGCCCTAAAAGTATCCCAAAGCGAATAAACTGTATAATTAGTCATACCTTTAGTTGCCTGATGT
>JAOZNO010000939.1 GCA_029933755.1 Bacteroidales bacterium
ATTTTTACAGATATTTTAATTGTATTAATTTCCTTACGATATAGCCATTTATATATTATCGTATTCAGAAACTCTGGTTTTGCCCTGGCCACAGTTATAATCAGGCTTGCATTAACAGCACCCGTTTTTTACAATGTTGCTCTGGGTGTTTGTGCATCATTATTTATTTTAGGTTTAAGTTTTACATACAACAAGTTTGTTAAACTCAGATTAAATAATCATTAATATTCCATTAAAGAGCAAATGTAAAAAAACACGATTGTAGAGATTTTTAATTTTGTAACTATTCAGTTTAAGATAACAATTTCACGCAATGAACGCAAAAATTAATACGCTAAGATCGCTAAGAAATAAATACTTTGTATTCATAAACTTTGCGTACTTTGTACAAAAATAAGGCAACTTAGTAGTTACATACCACATTATTACAGAATTCTGCAAATAAGAAAAAAATAGACCTAATAGCCGATTCTAATGAGAATATAAAAATATTTGCAGATAAGAATATGATACTAACTGTTTTGAGAAACCTGATATCAAACGCTATTAAATTTACGAATGAAAGTGGAAAAGTAACAATTGGTTATAAACTAATGGATAATACGGTTGAGCTTTATGTTAAGGATAACGGGGTAGGAATGAATAAGCAGCAAATTGAAAAATTATTCAAAATTGAAGAAAATGTTTCTACTCCGGGTACAAATAAAGAAAAAGGAACTGGATTAGGCCTGATTTTATGCAAAGAATTTGTTGAAAAGCATAAAGGTAGAATTTGGGTGGAAAGTGAAGAGGGGAAAGGGAGTACTTTTAGCTTTACATTGCCCGTAAAACTATAATTTTTTAATATACCACAATATAAAAAACCAAGGGAAAACCCCTGATTAGTAAAGAGTATTTCACCCCAAAAAATAAGGTTTTACCTCTTACATTAGGCCTGTTATATGGCTTTCTTTGCATTGTAATAATTCTTAAAAAATTAAAACGATGCAAGAATCAGTTATTTTAATCGAAAACAATAAAGAGTGTAGTAGAAAGATAAAAGCAACTTTAGAAAACACTTTTAAATCAAAGGTAGTTGTAGAACAAAGTACTAAAGAGGATATTAATTACTCACAGCTTTCTAGCAAGCATGCTATAACGCTAATTTCAATGGATCCTGATAATGAAAAGGAAATTAGCTATGCTAAAAAATTTATAAAAAATAACCCTGAAGCCCTCACTGTTGCACTGAGTTCATCTGAAGATAATTTTTACCATAAATTTGTTCGGGAAATTGGCTTTTTTGGCTTTATCAACAAGAAAAACTTTTCGCAAGACTATAATTCTACGCTGAATATTCTTAATTCATAATTTTTTAAAAAAAGCTTTGCATCATTAATAATTCAAGCTATGGAAGTTGACACAATACAAAAAAAACAGTTTACGTATAAGAGTTCACAAACATATAAAGCAAAAAGAAATAATCTTATGCAAGAACCAATTCCAAATACTATTCGGCAGCAAAAAGAGCTTGATAATATATTTGAATTACATAATATCATGCAAAAGAATAAACTCAACTATGTTTATAGGGGAGTATTTACAACAGATATAACAAGAAAAATATTAGCCCTGGTTGAGTCAAATCTTATTCATAAAGAAGAGTCAAAAGTTATAAAAAGAAAAATTTTCAATTTAATGGTTGAAGGTCTTCAAAATATAACAAGACATCAAGCAGATGATAAAAATAAAACCAGCAATAATTATGGTGTTTTTGCTTTGAAAAAAGAATCATGTAAATATTTTTTAACAACCGGAAATCTAGTTGAAAATGAGATGATTACTGAACTTAGTAAAAAAATAGATATAGTAAATAGATTAGATAAAGAAGGACTAAAACAATATTACCGTAATATTTTAAAGCATGGGGAAATCTCAGATAAGGGTGGGGCAGGACTTGGTTTTATTGATATGGCCAGAAAATCAGGGAATAAACTAATATACAGTTTTGAAAAAGTAGATGATAAGTTTTCATATTTCTATTTGCATCTTGAAATACCTCTCTTCTTAAAATAGGAATATAAGTTTAA
>JAOZNO010000140.1 GCA_029933755.1 Bacteroidales bacterium
AAGCACAGCGAAATGACCAATAACAGTTCTCAGTTTACAGTTCACAAATGACAATCAATGACAACGCAGCCAACAACTTAATGACTTAAAGACCAATTACTAATTATTTAACAACTTTAAATTTAAGACAATGAAACTACACAACTTAACCCTAACGTTATTCTTTGTTTTTTTAATTTTATCATGTAATTCATCAAACAACAAAGAAGAAAACAACAAAGAAGAAAACAACAAAGAAGAAAACAACAAAGAAGAAAACAACCAGCAAAACATTACAGATACAATATATGTCAAAGACTTATCAGAAGGAATAGTTAAAATTAAAGAAAGCAGCATACCGTTTATTTATTCGATTCAAGAGTTAACTAGAATGAATTCTGTAAACAATATCTTTTTAGACATAGCAACATTTTCCAACGACATTGGTGAATTTAATAGTTGTAAATTAATAACTACGGTTAATTTAAGCTCAGATATAAAACTACTATTGGTTTACACTTTTTCTGATCAGTCAGAATTTGGAAATAATTACTATTATCTGGTGGTTAAAAACAATATTATTACTACTGTTTCAGATCCGTTTTTCCTCGAAGACCTTACAGACGGGCGGGAATTCATGAGTATTGGAATTACCAATAAAGAAAATCCCATTATCAAACTTTCATATAAAAACGAAATATTGTATTGTCTTGATACAACAGGCCTTGGGCTAACGTCAATTGAAAAAGAAAATTTATTAACAGATACATATAAATATGAAATAGACACAAATGGCAAAATCAATTACATAAATGAAGTCCAAGCCCAACAAAACAACAATGATGAAAATCAATTATTAGTGTTTGAAGGTAAGATAGGCAATGATGATGTGCTAATGCAATTGTTCAAATCAGGGTTCTACGATTATCACGGAAAAATATTTGTGAAAAATAAAAATATTGGGTTTTTAATGGGAAAACGGTATCAAGCAGATATGTGTTTTAGCGAACAATATTCAATGTTTTCAAGCAGTGGAGAATCTTTTGGCTTTCTTGATGCTATATTCGGGGACGAAGTATATGGCCATTATCAAAATAAAGAAGATGAAGAAACAGAAAGACTTCCTGTACGGATGAAAAAATCGGATAAGAGTTTTGAAGAACTGGTACCTAATTCTGTGCTATTAAAAATTAAGGATAATCCCGATTTCAAGGATTATATTTCACGTTTTGCTGAATCAAAAGAGAATTTTGCATTGGACTACAAAGCCTTAGATTTTTCAGGAGCCAATTTAATGCCGGTTGATAAAGAATACGCAAAGAAATTTATAATGGAAAAGTATCTTGTAAGTTCATACAAAACCAGTGGAAAGGAATTTACTTACAATTATGGTTTTGTTTTTGATAATAATATTGGTTTAACATGTATTATTCCCGTAAAAATTAATTATTTAATGGCAAACGAAGGACAATACCGTTATATGTTTGTAGATTATACCTACAAGGGCGAAATAAAATCAATAGATATAATAGACGAACTTCCTCAAAATTTAAGTATGCGAGGCTACGAATATAGCAGCGACGAGCCTAAAAACTTGTTCAATCAACAGGGCTTTGGAAATGATATAATGACCAGAATAGATTTTTATATTGACATACCGGCAGACACAGATATAGATAGTATTTTTGTTTATGAGCAAACAGGCGAAGATTTTACAGAAACGAAAAATGAAAAAGCCCGTGTTTTTACCGATAAATTATTTGCTTATGATCATCCTCATATATATTTTTTTAAACTGCAAGGAACTTTGGGCTGCAACGATTTATATTTTGAAATAATAAACACAAAAGGCAAAATAATATTCGATAAAAAATTTGATATGCACTGTGGTGAATAATACTACAAAAAGTTAATAGTACAAGAAAGATGAAGGATGAAAGTTAAAAAAAGAAAATGTTTTTATGGTCTTTTATGCCTTTTATGGTTCAAGAAATTAATAATTTAATGATCGTAATAAATAATTAGTGGCTATCATTGAATCAATGACAATTAATGACAGCAAAGCGAATGATACGCAATGACTTAACAACAATCAATAACCAAATAAACAGATAACCAAATAAACAATATTCAATTATTAAATTACTTAACCCTATGAAAATAATTAAATTAGCAATCGTTGCCTTAATATTTTTAAGTGCATGTGGCCAAAGCCCCGAAGAAAAACAAAAGCAAAAACTAAGCGACTTTTTATCGAATTTTAAAGAGTTAGAATTTCCAGTTGAAAGTGTTGAAGGGCAAATACCCAGTGATTCAGCATTAACAGAAATAGACATTGACCTTTTGGATATATTTACCGATACAGCCGGTAGGTTTGTTGAATATGGCGAACACCCTCGCTTCGATACAAGATATGCATATGTAGGAAAAATTAGTTTACCTGAAAAACAGTTTGATATTATTATTATTTGGGGAGATATAAAGCTGGGACAAGAAGGTTTTCCTGCAAGCTACATGCTTTATTCCATATCTAAAGAAGGAAAAATAATTGCATCAATCCCTTTTGCATACTCTTCATATATAACTGATAATGCAACACTTTTGAATGGTGTTATAAATAACAAACTGGAAATAGAATGCTCATACTGGACAGCATTAAAAGATTTTGCAAATGAATTCGAAAAAGGTAAAACTATTAAATACAAAATTAAGGATGACGGGACAATTACTTTAACAGAAACAATAGTACCGGAAAAAAAGGAAGTTGATCCGGAAATAGTACTTGCATTTTTAAAACAATTCCAGTTAGAACACTTACCCTTTCTGTTGAAAAATGTAGAAGTAGCCGATATTCTCCAACTTAAAGGCTTTGATTTCTTGAAAAGCACTTTCCCTTTTGAGATTCTTTACCAGGATTTTGATAAATCCATGGCAGACGGAGAATTACCCCAAAGCGTTTTAAAACTGTATCCACAAGAAAACTATGAAGCATTTATAGTGTATTTTTGGGAAAATGCCGATATATATACTTTGTATACCATGTCAAAAACCGGAGAAATAATTGATGATATACTTGTAATGGAATCATATGGTGTTGATGGCGAAACAATTACAACAGAAACATCTTTTAAAGATAACATGGAAACAAAGGAGCTTGAGTTTACATCAATAAAATCGCATTATTATAATAATCGTGACGAAAATATTGAAACAATTGATGAGACAATCAACAAATATAAAATTGATAATAGCGGAAAAATAATAAAACTATCAAAAGACTCATTGCATAGCGAGTATTATGTCTACGATAAAATACCAGATAATTTCTATTTAACAAACAATGGAATTGGAAGTTTTAAGTTAGGCCAAGATATCCATAAGCTTGAAAAACGGCTTGCAAGTATGACAACAGGTGTATTATGGACAGATCCCAACCAGGGGGAGTTTTACGCAATCTATAACGAAGATTTAGAGCTCATGTTTAAGATGCACTCTAAAACCATTTATCAAATTAACATAAATTCGAAATATAAAACCGAAAAGGGAATAGGAGTAGGCTCAAGCTATTTGGACTTAAAAACAGCTTATCCTGATATTACAGCAGAAATGGATCAGGGTGAAGGTGATCCATATATCGTACTTAAAATAAAAAGTATGCCTAGATTTGATATCTTGATTGATTTTTATCTTCTTGAAGAATCCTGGGAACTAAAAAGTGATGAAATTCTGAGTAAAATACCGGATACGGCAAAAATTACTAAAATAAGCATTAGTGATGGGGAATTTTATTAAAAAACGGTACGTCACAGTCCCCTTGCAAACTGAACGTCATGGCGAGTGAAACGAAGCCATCCCCAGTTATTAAGCTATGGTGTCTACTTAAAAATAACTGCAGTACGTACATTAGAAGATCACTTCGCTTCACTCGTGATGACGAGCATTGGGCAAACTTACAGCTTATCTACAGCAGTTCAGTGTATTTTTGCAACCCATTGAAACACAGATAATTATTACATACTGGATAATTACACTAATTTATTAAATATCATGGCTTTGCGACCTTGCGGCTTTGCGAGAAACTATAATTTAACAGTGTATTAATAAACATAATAATACTTAAACAATTTACAATATGAAAAAACTATTAATCATAACAACAGCAATTATTACCCTTTTCTTTTTTCAAAACAGAGCTTATACTCAACAGGTTGAATATATTTCAGGTGCCGAGTTTGAAGATATTGAATATTTTACCGAAATAATTATTGATTATCCAAAAAGCAAATTACCACAGGACGCAAAGGAAATTTATATCAGAATTGCTGATGAAGGGCAAAAAGCACAGCTAATTCTAAAACTTAATGACGGATATAAAATTCTACCATTCGAGAAATCAGATTTTTCGTATAATTATGCAAAAAAAGCCGGTGCTGAGTATAGAAATGGTTTTGTGTATGTTACTTCTATTATGGCATACAGCTCAAATAGTTCTACCGGGGTTTTTAAAATTGCCGGAAAAAACAAGCTGATTTTTATTAAAGAAGAATATGATACGCCAAACGACGATATCGAAACAAGTGCCGAAGATGCTTTGGCCAAAGGCGATATAAAAACTGCTGCCGAATTATATTTGGAAACTACCTATCCACCATTGGATTTTTACGAAGTAACACAAAAAAAGCTACTGAAACGTGCACATGAAGTGGCTTTAAAACAATTCAAAGCAAAAGAATACACAAAAGCCGCGGAAACAATGGGTTATGCTTATCATTTTTATGATATCGACGTAGAAGCAGATATGTACTTCGACAAAAAAATGGTTAGCATATTGGCCGATTATACTTATTTTCTCGAAAAAGCAAAAATGTACCATAAATGCATCAAGGTAGCCGAAGCATTTACCTTTACAGTAATCGATGTAGCAGGCCCATACATGCACCTGGGTGATTCATATTATCATACCAATGAAAAACAAAAAGCTTTGGAAGCGTATAAGGAATATTCTGCTTTACGAATAAAACAAGGGGCTGAGAAAAGAATACCATCCTATGTAAAAACAAGGATTGCAGAACTGGATACAAAAGCAGAAATAGCTACGGATGAACAAGAAATTTCGCAAACACAAAAAAAAGGTTTTGTTATTGTTTCAGCAGGTAAAAACTACGAAGCCATAAAAAAACAAGCAAAATCGGTAGCTGAAAAATTACTCTACAAACTAAACTTACGTGATTTATAATATAACAAAACCGAAGGTTTAACTTTCAGTAAAGAAATTTGCGAAAACGAGAATATGGAATTTCCTGCCTATATTTCTCGTGGCAGATGGGATGATGGCGAATATGTGTCAGTTGAGTACACAAATGCTTATGACGGTTTTACACCTGATTATTATATTCTTGTTGTATCTAGCCATGACAAAGGGAACTCAGTATTAAAAGCTGCATTAACACATGTAAAAAAACAGTACAAAACAGCATACATAAAATACGCTGATGTTTATATGGGTGGCATGCATTGAATTGGTCATTAAGTCATTAGTTGTCATTTTTTATTAACCGTAGCTTTGTCGTAGGTTTGACTAATACATAAAATTAAACAGTATGCACGTTGCAAAAATAATAGAACAAAAAGGACATGAATATACACTCAAAGAGAAAGATGGTATTTATTATCTTATAATCCCTATGCTCATAGGTGTAGGTGCTGATGTAATTCATACTTTCAGCAAAAGTGATAAGCAGCAATATGATAAGGAACCCAACCTATTTATTAAAAGTAAAATTGCAAAAATGAAAGAAAACCCTAAAAACTTTGAGATAAAGAGTTGGAGATAAATAAACGGCTATCACAGATAAATGAATTACTTTTTCTTCATAAAATAGGAAGGGGTAACGCCTGCAAATTTTTTAAATGCTGAAATAAAGGTTGCTCTTGTATTAAAACCCGATAATTCAGCAATTCCTTGCAAGGATAACTTTTGGTTTTCAGGATCAAGAATCATAATACGTGCATGGTTTACCCTGAATTTATTAATAAAGTTATTAAAGTTTGTTCCAAAATCCTGATTAATAATACGCGAAATGTATTTTTTGTTGGTATCTAAAGCTTCAGCTATATCATCGATAGAAAAATGTTTGTTTAAATAGGGTTTTTCATTCTCAAGATACGCTATTATTTTTTCATGCAATTCACTTTTTACATTTTCTGTTAAACTAGATTTAGAGTACTTTTCAGCCTGTATGCGTTTTTCAGATTTTGTAACTATACCACTCTGATTAGCTAATTCAATATTTAACTTAACTAATAATTTGTATGCTTTGTGCTTTTGGATATAAAGCCAGCTCATGATAAGTATAAAAACAAGACCAATACTTAATCCTATAACACTTGCAAGTATAACAACATTATTCTTCTTTATTACAAGTTCTTGTTGAACAATTCTATTTTCTTTTTTTTCAGTTTCATATTTTGTCTGAAGCTCTTCAAATTGTTTATGTTTACTTATGTTAAAAACCGAATCTTTATTCTGAGTATATAACTTATAAAATACTAAAGCCTTTTCATCTTGTTTTGTTTTCTCATAAAGAACAGATAATGCATTATATGAATACCTAACTTGCTCATTTAAACCGCTTTTTTTTGATATTTCTAAACTTTTTAGAAACAAAGTTTCTGCTTTTAAATATTCTTTTTGAACCGTATAAATATCTGCTATACTATTTAAAGAAAAAACCTGTCCGGTTAAATCATTATTGTTTTTTTGAATTTCATAGGATTTTAAATAAAAATTAAGTGCTTTTTTATATTTCTGTTGTTCGTAATTAAGCGATCCCAAATTTGCAAATACATTAGAAATTCCGCCGGAATATTCGATATTCTTATATATTTCAAGTGCATCAAGGTAATAATCTTCGGCTTTTACATAATCTTCAAATCTTTTATGTATAATTCCAATGTTTTCATACGATTGGGCTATTCCTAGTGTATCGCCAATTTCAAATTCAATACTTAAAGATAGTTCATAGTAGGATAGAGCCTCCTTATATTTTTCCCTGAAAAAATATAGTGCGCCAATATTATTGTATGAAATTGCTTTTTGCTTTAGCAATCCTTCGCGGTCACAAATTTCCAATGCGAGTAAATAGTGCTTTAAAGCGTCTGCATATTCACCTAAATAATCGTACATCACCCCAATATTATTCAAAATTTCAGTTTCTTTTTGCACCGAATCTGTTTTTTGAATAGAATTATATGCCAGAAAATATTTTTCTAATGCCTCATGAAAATTACCATTTTCGAATATTTTATCACCAGCATTGTTTAAGGAGTCAGCAATAAAAAAAGAGTTTTCCTCCTGTTGGGCAAAAGTCAAAAGTTTAAAGAAAAGTATTGCTATAATTAGAAATAGTCGTTTCATATCCATTCATCTATATATAAATACATATTTGAATCACAAATATAGGCTTAAACCAACATTTTCATGTAAAAATTCCTGAATTTAAACATCTGCGACTTGATTTTTTACAATCTATTTCAGAATATTTGTTAAAATTTTAATAAATATGAAAACCATACAAACCTTATTAGTTATTATGCTTGGATCAATATTATCAACAAATGCACAGCAAAAAGATATTCCTGTATCTGAATTACCAAAAGAAGTAAAACAGGTACTTATTGAGTATGTAAACATTTTAAGCACATCAAAAACATTAGATGAATGTGCTGATCGGTTTTTAACAATTGCAGGTGGCGGTTTAGTTAACCCGGCAGGAACAGCGTTGCGTAGTAGTGTAAAACCCTACTCACTAAAAAAAGATTTTACAAATATTAAGTTTTACAAAATACCGATAAAGATTATTCGTGTTGCAAAAACCCGTACAGGACAAGCAGGATACGGAACTTCTGCAATTGCAGGTGATTGGTACAAAATCTATATTGCAAAAAAAGACGACAGTCAGCCGGCACCGGTACATATAGTATACCCCGAAAATCATGCTTCAATTAAAACACCGAAAGTGATACAAGGTGGAAGCTTTTAATTATCGGTAATTTTGGTAACTGACGGGTTAACAGGTCAGTTTTAATATAGTCT